>NZ_JACNME010000007.1 GCF_014270065.1 Quadrisphaera sp. RL12-1S
GAGCCGGCTCGGCGGCGCGCGGCTGGAGGTCGGCCGGGCCCTGGGCGGCGCGCCGGGAGCGGCGGCTGGGCGGCTCGGTGGGCGCCGGCGCCGACCAGGCGGCGGGCGGGGCGACGGGGGCCGTGGGGACCGGGGCGACCGGGGCGACCGGCGCGGCGGGCGCCGCGCTGCGGGCCCGGACCGGTGCGGGGTCCGGGCGGTCCGCGAGGGTGCCGTCAGAGGGCAGCGAGGCGGCGCGGCGACGGCGGCGCAGCGGCGCCTCGAGGGCGGCGATCTCGTCGGTGGTCGGCCAGCCGCCCGCGAGGGAGGCCGGCAGCGCCTCCTCAGACCGGCCGGTGGGGGCCACCGGCACCGGGACGGGCGCCGAGGGGTGCGCCGAGGGCATCCCGTCCGACCAGTCCCCGGCCCACGACGGGGGTGCCGTGCGCTGGCCGGGCAGGCCCAGCAGCGCCGCGAGCTCGGAGAGGCCGTCCGGCGGGGTGGCCAGGGCGGTGGTGGTGCGCTGGCTGGGGAGCCCCGGCCCGCGGCGCTCGGCCGGCGCGAGGGCGCTCAGCTCGGTCAGCGAGGAACGGCGTCCGCCGCGGTCGGCCAGGTCCTCGCGGGCGGCCCGGCTGTTGGGCCAGCTGCCGCGGACCCGCGTGCCGGACGGGCGCTCGCGCACGTCCACCGGAGCGCCGGGGGACTCGACGAGCCCTCCCTCGGCTCCGCGGTGAGACGGCACAGCGGGACCTCCACACGGGCTCGGACAGCGGTGGGCGCACGGCCGCGCCCCGCCCCTGACGTGCAGCGGAGCGTCTCGGCCGGGGCTTCGACGACTGCGAGACTAGGTGAAAGGGGTCCGCCGGTCGGGGACTTCCGGAGTTCCTGTGGAAAAGGAGTTGCACCACTGTCGTTCACTGCAGGTCACAGACCTGCAACGCAGCGACACGCCACGCCGACGCGCCGCGGCGCCGGTCCAGGGGTGGGTCAGCGACCTCCCCCGGACCGGCGGTCCGGCCTCACCAGCCCGCGGGGAGCGGGCGGCCCTCCTGGTACCCGGCGTCGGACTGCAGCCCCACCACAGCGCGCTCGCGCAGCTCGGCGAGGTCGCTGGCACCGGCGTAGGTGCAGGCGCTGCGCACGCCGGAGGTGATCTGGTCCAGCAGGTCCTCGACGCCCGGGCGGCGCGGGTCCAGGTGCATGCGCGAGGAGGAGATGCCCTCCTCGAAGAGCGCCTTGCGCGCCCGCTCGAACGGGCTGTCGGTGCGCGTGCGCGCCGCGACGGCCCGCGCCGAGGCCATCCCGAAGCTCTCCTTGTACGCCCGGCCGTCGGCGCCCACCATGAGGTCGCCGGGGCTCTCGTGCGTGCCGGCGAACCAGGAGCCGACCATCACCTGGCTGGCTCCGGCGGCCAGCGCGAGCGCCACGTCGCGGGGGTGGCGGACGCCGCCGTCGGCCCACACCCGCGCCCCCAGCTCGCGCGCCGCCTCGGAGCACTCCAGCACCGCGGAGAACTGCGGGCGGCCGACCCCGGTCATCATGCGGGTGGTGCACATGGCACCCGGGCCGACGCCCACCTTGACGACGTCGGCGCCCGCCTCCACCAGGTCGCGCACGCCGTCGGCGGTGACGACGTTGCCGGCCACCACGGGGACGTGGCCGAACGCGCCGCGCACCGTGGCCACGGCGCGCAGCGCCGAGAGCATGCGCTCCTGGTGCCCGTGCGCGGTGTCCACCACCAGCACGTCGGCGCCGGCCTCGAGGACGGCGGCGGCGGTGGCCGCGACGTCACCGCCCAGGCCGATGGCCACGCCGACCCGCAGGCGGCCGGAGGCGTCGAGGGCGGGCGCGTAGATCCTCGAGCGCAGGCAGCCGGTGCGGGTGAGCGCGCCCAGGAGGCGGCCGGCGCCGTCGACGACCGGGGCGAAGGTGCGGCGCGAGGAGTCCAGGGCGGTGAAGGCCCGCTCGAGGCCTCCCTCGCCGAGCACGTCGTCCTCGCGCAGCACGAACGGCTCGCGCGTCATGACCTCGCCCACCTGCGTGAACCGGTCCACGCCGCGGCAGTCGGCCTCGGTGACCACGCCCACCGTGACGCGCTCGGCGTCGAGCACCACGGCAGCGCCGTGGGACCGCTTGGGCAGCAGGTGCAGCGCGTCGGTGACGGTGTGGGTGGGGCTCAGCTCGACGGGGGTCTCGAGCACCGGGTGGCGGTCCTTGACCCACGCGACCACGTCGCTGACGACGTCGAGGGGCAGGTCCTGCGGCAGCACGGCCACGGCGCCCCGCCGGGCGGCGGTCTCGGCCATGCGCCGCCCCGAGACCGCGGTCATGTTGGCGACGACGACGGGCACGGTGGTGCCGGTGGCGTCGTCGCTGGAGAGGTCGACGTCGAGCCGGGAGGTCACCGCCGACCTCGACGGGACGAGGAACACGTCGTTGTAGGTCAGGTCCGTCGCGGGCCGCTGGCCGGGCAGGAAGCGCACGTGGACCCAGGGTAGCCGAGCCCGGTGCCCTCCCCCGCCGCCTCGCGCCCGCCCTCCGCCCGCCCTCACCGAGCGCGCGGCGCCCGCTGCTCTCCGTGGTGCCCCCGAGGTGCTCGCGGAGGGCGGGTAGGGTTGGGCACCAAGAACTTCGCCAGCGCCAACACGTGGAAGTGGGCGATCCTCGCCGTGACGCAGACACCGACGACCGGTGGACGCCAGGACGGGCCGGGGTTCGACCCCGCTGCCGCGTTCGGCGCCAACGAATGGCTGGTCGAGGACCTCTACCAGCAGTACCTCCGCGACCGCACCTCGGTCGACCCGGCCTGGTGGGACTTCTTCGCGGGGTACGCCGCGAAGGGCTCCGCCCAGAACGGCTCGGCCGGCGGGTCCGGCAACGGGAACGGGAACGGGCAGCACCACGGCGGTGCCGGCTCCGCTCCGTCGTCCTCCCAGTCGTCCGCTCCGCCAGTGGCGGCGGAGACCCGGGCGCCGGCTCGCCCAGTCGCGCCGCCGCCCCCCGCGGCCGCCGAGCGGACGGCCCCCGCGAAGGCCCCCGCCTCCGCGACCGACGCTCCCGCCGTCCCCGGCGCCCCCGGACCCTCGCGCCCGGCCGAGCGCCCCGAGGTCCGCAGCAGCGGCGCCCAGCCCGCGCAGCCGAGCCGCCCGGCGCCGGCCCCCGCGGCCAAGGACGCCCCGGAGGCGCCGACCCAGGTGCGCCTGCGCGGTCCCGCCGCGCGCGTGGTCACCAACATGGAGGCCTCGCTGGCCGTCCCGACCGCCACGAGCGTGCGGACCGTGCCGGCCAAGCTGCTCATCGACAACCGCATCGTCATCAACAACCACCTCAAGCGCGCCCGGGGCGGGAAGGTCTCCTTCACGCACCTCATCGGCTACGCGGTGGTCGAGGCGCTGCGCGAGATGCCCGAGATGAACTGGGCCTACACCGAGGTGGACGGCAAGCCCGGCATCTCCCAGCCGGCGCACGTCAACTTCGGCCTGGCCATCGACCTGCCCGCCAAGGACGGGTCGCGCCAGCTGCTGGTGCCCTCCATCAAGAACGCGGAGACGCTCGACTTCGCCCACTTCTGGGCCGCCTACGAGGACCTGGTGCGCCGGGCGCGCTCGGGCGCGCTCGGGGTGCCGGACTTCGCCGGGACGACCATCAGCCTCACCAACCCGGGCACCATCGGCACCGTCCACTCGGTGCCGCGCCTGGTGCAGGGCCAGGGGACGATCGTCGGCGTCGGCGCCATGGACTACCCGGCCGAGTACTCCGGCGCCTCCGCGGAGACCCTCGCCCGGCTGGCGGTCAGCAAGACGCTGACGCTGACCAGCACCTACGACCACCGGATCATCCAGGGCGCCCAGTCCGGGGAGTTCCTGCGCCTGGTGCACGGCAAGCTGCTCGGGGACGACTTCTGGGACGGCATCTTCACCGCCCTGCGGATCCCCTACGAGCCGGTCCGCTGGGTGCAGGACATCTCCGTCTCCCACGACGACGAGATCGGCAAGACCGCGCGCGTGGTCGAGCTGGTGCACGCCTACCGGGTCCGCGGCCACCTCATGGCCGACACCGACCCGCTGGAGTACCGCCAGCGCCGCCACTACGACCTGGACATCCGCAACCACGGCCTGACGCTGTGGGACCTCGACCGCGAGTTCCCCACCGGCGGGTTCGGCGGCAAGCCGCTCATGAAGCTGCGGGACATCCTCGGCGTCCTGCGCGACTCCTACTGCCGCACCACCGGCCTGGAGTACATGCACATCCAGGACCCGGCCCAGCGCCGCTGGATCCAGGACCGCGTGGAGCGGCCCTACACGCCGCTGAGCCGCGAGGGCCACCTGCGGGTGCTCGAGCGCCTCAACGACGCCGAGGCGTTCGAGACCTTCCTGCAGACCAAGTACGTCGGGCAGAAGCGCTTCAGCCTCGAGGGCGCGGAGTCCGTCATCCCGCTGCTGGACGCGGTGCTGTCCGAGGCGGCGCACGCCGGCATCGAGGAGGTCGGGATCGGGATGGCCCACCGCGGCCGCCTCAACGTCCTGGCCAACATCGCCGGCAAGAGCTACGCGCAGATCTTCCGCGAGTTCGAGGGCGTGCAGGACCCGAAGTCCGTGCAGGGCTCCGGCGACGTCAAGTACCACCTCGGCACCGAGGGCGTCTTCACGGCCCAGGACGGCGCCGAGACGAAGGTCTACCTGGCGGCGAACCCCTCCCACCTGGAGGCCGTCGACCCGGTGCTCGAGGGCATCGTGCGCGCCAAGCAGGACCGCATCAACCTGGGCGGCTCCCGCTTCCCGGTGCTGCCGGTGCTGGTCCACGGCGACGCCGCCTTCGCGGGCCAGGGCGTGGTGGCCGAGACGCTGAACCTCTCGCAGCTGCGGGGCTACCGCACCGGCGGCACGGTGCACGTGGTCATCAACAACCAGGTCGGCTTCACCACGGCGCCCGCGAGCTCGCGCTCGTCGTTCTACTGCACCGACGTCGCGCGGATGGTGCAGGCGCCGATCTTCCACGTGAACGGCGACGACCCCGAGGCCTGCGTGCGCGTGGCCAAGCTGGCCTTCGCGTTCCGCGAGGAGTTCGCCAAGGACGTCGTCATCGACATGGTCTGCTACCGCCGCCGCGGCCACAACGAGGGCGACGACCCCTCGATGACGCAGCCCCTCATGTACGGCCTCATCGAGGCCAAGCGCAGCACCCGCAAGCTCTACACCGAGGCGCTCATCGGCCGCGGCGACATCACGCCCGAGGAGGCCGAGAAGGTCCTCGACGAGTACCGCCAGCAGCTCGAGCGGGCCTTCGAGGAGACGAAGGACGGCGCGGAGCCGTCCCGGGCGGCCTCGTCCAGCGACGGGTCGACCACGGCCGGGCTGGACCGGCCCGCCTCCCAGCGCGACGACTCGGTGGCCGACCCCGCGCGGACCGCCGTCGAGGAGCAGCTGGTCCGGGCGATCGGGGAGGCCCACACCGAGCTGCCCGACGGCTTCACGGTGCACCCCAAGCTCAAGCCGATGCTCGACAAGCGCGCGCAGATGACCCGCGAGGGCGGTGTCGACTGGGCCATGGGCGAGCTCATGGCCATCGGCTCGCTGCTGTCCGAGGGCACCGGCGTGCGCCTGGCCGGCCAGGACAGCCGGCGCGGCACCTTCGCGCAGCGCCACGCCGTGCTCATCGACCGGGTCACCGGCGACGAGTGGACGCCGCTGCAGAAGTTCGCCACCGGTGACGCGCGCTTCTGGGTGTACGACTCGCTGCTGTCCGAGTACGCCGCCATGGGCTTCGAGTACGGCTACTCGGTGGAGCGCCCCGACGCGCTGGTCATGTGGGAGGCCCAGTTCGGAGACTTCGCCGGCGGCGCCCAGACCATCATCGACGAGTTCATCTCCTCCTCCCAGCAGAAGTGGGCGCAGCGCTCCTCGGTGGTGCTGCTGCTCCCCCACGGCTACGAGGGCCAGGGGCCGGACCACTCCTCGGCGCGCATCGAGCGCTTCCTCCAGCTGTGCGCGGAGGAGAACATGACGGTGGCGATGCCCTCCACCCCGGCGTCGCACTTCCACCTGCTGCGCCGCCAGGCGTACGCGCGCCCCCGCCGACCGCTGGTGGTCTTCACGCCCAAGTCGATGCTGCGGCTCAAGGCCGCGGCCTCCCCGGTGTCGGCGTTCACCGAGGGCGGCTTCCAGACCGTGCTCGGGGACGACCCCCGCGCCGTGGACGCGTCGTCGGTGGACCGGGTGCTGCTCTGCTCCGGCAAGGTCGCCTACGACCTGCTCGCCGAGCGCGAGCGCCGCGGTGACCGCCGCACCGCCGTCGTGCGCCTGGAGCAGCTGTACCCGCTCGACGGGCGCGGCCTGGGCGAGGTGCTGTCGGCGTTCCCGACCTCGGCCGAGCTGGTGTGGGTCCAGGAGGAGCCGGCCAACCAGGGCGCGTGGCCCTTCCTCGGGTACGCGCTGGCGGAGGTGCTGGCCGACAGGTCGGTGCGGCGGGTGAGCCGGCCCGCGTCGGCCTCGCCGGCCACCGGCCGGTCCAAGGCGCACGCGGTCGAGCAGAAGAACCTGGTCGCGGAAGCTCTCGACCGTTGAGCCGGAGGTGAGGGCACCGGCCACGCGGGTCTGCGTGGTCGGTGACGACCTCGTCGCCGGGGTCGGCGACCCGCGCGCGCTCGGGTGGGTAGGGCGGGTCGCCGCCCGCACCCGCACCGAGCACGACGCGGTCGCCGCCACGGTCATGGCCCTCGGCGTCCCCGGGGAGTCGACCACGGGCCTGCGCGAGCGGTGGTACGCCGAGGCGTCCCGTCGCTGGGGCGGCACCGACGACCGCCTCGTGGTGGCGCTCGGGCACGCCGACGCGGCCGCGGGCGCGTCCCTGGCGCGCAGCCGCCTCAACCTGGCGGACGTGCTCGACACGGCGGCGGCCGCCGACGTCCCGGCGTTCGTGGTGGGCCCGCCGCCTCCGCTGGACCCGTCCCTGCGTGTGGCGGTGGCCGAGCTGGCGGGCGGCTGGGCCGATGTGGCGAGCCGCCGCGGCGTGCCCTACGTCGACTGCTTCGGCCCGCTGCTCGCCCACGACCAGTGGATCGCCGACCTCGAGGCCGGGGACGGCGTGCACCCCGGCCAGGTCGGCTACGGCCTGCTGGCGTGGCTGGTGCTGCACGGCGGCTGGCACGCCTGGCTGGGCCTGCCCCTGACCCCCTGACCCCCGCTTCGTCCGCGCTCTCCGCGGCACGTGCGACGGGGAAGCGTCAGGGGCGGATGACGACCTTGCCGAAGACCTCGCCGGCCTCCAGCCGGCGCAGGCCCTCGCCGGCCTCGGCCAGGGGCAGCACGTCGTCCACGAGGGGCCGCACCCCTGTGGTCGCGCACAGCTGCGCGAGGCGCCGCAGCTCCTCGCGGCTGCCCATGGTCGAGCCGACCACGCGGAGCTGGGTGAAGAAGACCCGGTTCAGCTCGGCGGGGGCGTCGCCGGTGGTGGCGCCGCAGACCACGACGGTCCCGCCGGGCTTGAGGGAGCGCAGCGAGTGGCCCCACGTGGCCTTCCCCACGCTCTCCATGACCGCGTCGACGCGCTCCGGGAGCCGCTCCCCCGGGGCGAACGCCGCGTGGGCCCCGAGCTCCAGCGCGCGGGCTCGGCGCTCCTCGGAGCGGCTGGTCACCCAGACCCGCAGCCCCGCCGACGCGGCCAGCGCCACCAGCGCCGTCGAGACCCCGCCACCGGCGCCCTGCACGAGCACCGTGTCCCCCGGTGACGTGCCGGAGTTGGTGAAGAGCATCCGGTAGGCGGTCAGCCAGGCCGTGGGCAGGCACGCGGCCTCCTCGAAGCTCAGCTCGGCGGGCTTGTCGACGAGGTTGCGGGCGGGCACCCGCACCACCGGTGCGAGCGTGCCGGGCCAGCGCTCGGACAGCAGCGTCCGGCGCGGGTCGAGGGTCTCCTCCCCCGCCCAGCCCGGGTCGGACAGCACGGCGTGGACCACCACCTCGCGGCCGTCCTCGGTGGTCCCGGCGGCGTCGCAGCCGAGCACCACCGGCAGCGCCTCGGGGTGCACGCCCACCCCGCGCAGGGTCCACAGGTCGTGGCGGTTGAGCGCGGCGGCGCGCACGCGCACCGGCACCCACCCCTCCGGCACGGGAGCGGGCTCCCGCTCGCCGACCTCGAGGAACTGCAGCGGGTCCTCCTGGAGTCCCGTGGACGGCGGGACGTCGGCCGGGCGCACGGCGCGGGCTGCCAGCATCCGGCCACGCTAGCCGTCAGCCGGCTGGCTCGCCCCGCCGCTCGAGGGCGGCCACCTCCCGGCGGGTGGCGAGGAGCCTGCCGGCCTGCTGCGTGGCCACGTAGCCGAGCAGCGCCACGAGGTGCAGCAGCCAGACCCACAGCAGCACCGCGGTCCACCCGCCCACGGCCTGGTTGCCGCCGAACGGAGCGCCCAGGTCGATGGGCAGCCACAGGAACAGGGTGAAGCCCTGCAGGAACCCGGAGATGAACGCGCCGGTGGCGAAGCCGCCCACCAGCGCGAGCCGCCAGGACGGCGGGTCGGGGGCGACCACCCGGAACGACCACGCCAGCGGCACGGACACGGCGATCCAGTCCACGTTGAGCGCCACGTAGACGCCCAGCGCGGTGGCGGCCGGCCGCCCCTCGGAGAACAGCGTGGCCAGCAGGGGCGTGATGCCCAGCACGGCCAGCAGCAGCAGGGGCGCCGCCGCCAGGACCGGGAGGACGGCGATGCGCCCGCGCCACCCGGTGCGGCTCTCGGTGACGCGGTCCAGCGAGCCGTAGGCGCGCCGCAGCCCCTCCCCGTACAGGCTGGCGGCGAACGCGGCGAACAGCGCCACGAACCAGCTGGTGGAGGCCGCCTGGTCGATGACCGTGCGCGCCACAGCCCCGGCCCCGGAGCCGCGCGGCAGCGCGGCCTCGAGCGTCGTCGACAGGTAGCGGACGTGGTCCTCCCCCACCACCAGCGTGGCCAGCCGGACGGCCAGCATGAGCATGGGGACGCCGGCGATGGCGGCGTAGAAGGTGACGGCCGCCCCGTGGAGCAGGAGGTCCTGCCGGCTCAGCTGCGAGCGCACGGCCCAGGGCAGGGCGCCGAGCACCTGGCGCCACGCGCCCCGTCCGGGGCCGCGTCCGGTGGGGCGCTGCCCGCGGTCCCGCCGCGCCGCCACCGTGCTCACACCCCCATGCTCCCCCGTCCGGCGCGCTCGTGCGGCGGCGGAGCCGCAGGACGCGCCCGCGCCGCCGTCGTCGTCGCCGTCGTGCGGGGTGCGGGGCGGGTCCTCAGCCGGTGATGCCCAGGCGGCGCAGCTCCACCGCCAGGTCGTGGGGGCGGCTGGCCACGCCCAGGGCGTCCTCCTCGGAGACCACGCCGTCGCGCACCAGGGCCACCAGGGCCTGGTCGAAGGTCTGCATGCCGTAGAAGCCGCCGTCGGCCACGAGGTCGTGGATGCCGGAGGTCAGTGACGGGTCGGCGACGGCCTGGGCCACGCGCGGGGTGCCGACCGCCACCTCGAGGACGACGACGCGGCCCTGCCCGTCCGCCCGCTGCACCAGGCGCTGGCAGATGATCCCCCGCAGCGAACCCGCCAGGCCGAGCCGCACCTGCTGCTGCTCGTGGGGCGGGAAGAAGTCGACGATGCGCGAGACGGTCTCGGTGGCGTCGGTGGTGTGCAGGGTCGACAGCACGAGGTGCCCGGTCTCGGCGGCGGACAGCGCGGCGCGCACCGTCTCGGCGTCGCGCATCTCGCCCACGAGGATGACGTCGGGGTCCTGGCGCATCGCCGCGCGCAGGGCGCTGGCGAAGTCGCGGGTGTCCACCCGCACCTCGCGCTGGTTGACCATGCCCAGCTTGTCCGCGTGGAGGACCTCGACCGGGTCCTCCAGGGTCATGATGTGGCACTCGCGGGTGCTGTTGACGTGGTCGATCATGCTCGACAGCGTCGTGGTCTTGCCCGAGCCGGTGGGGCCCGTGACCAGCACCAGCCCCCGCGGCTCCAGCGCCAGGGAGGAGATCACCGGCGGCAGGCCCAGCTCCTCGAGGCTCACGGGCGTGGTGGACACCCGGCGGAACACCAGGCCGACCGTGCCCCGCTGCCGGTAGGCGTTGGCGCGGAAGCGGCCCACGCCCGGGATCGAGTACGCGAAGTCCGCCTCGTTGGTGCGCGCGAACTCCTCCGCGAGGTCGGGGCGCAGCACCTCGGCCACCATCCGCTGCGTGTCCGCGGGCACCAGCTCGGGGGCGCGCAGCTTGCGCAGGCGCCCGTCGATGCGCACCCGCGGCGGCGACCCCACCTTGCAGTGCAGGTCCGAGCCGGACAGGTCCACCAGGGCCCTCAGGTACTGCTGGACGTCCGACGGCGACGACGGAGCGTGCGCCCCTGACGCCGCCGCGGCGGGCGGGGGCGTCTGGGCGGGCACGCGCGCGTCGCTGACCTGGCTCACCCCACGCCCATCGGCTCGTGGCGGCGCTCACCTGAGCCTGTGGGACCATCGGGGTGAGCCTGACGTCTCATCGAGAGGAGGACCGCCATGAGCAAGCGCGCACGCAAGCGCCGCGACCGCAAGAAGGGTGGCGCCAACCACGGCAAGCGCCCCAACTCCTGAGGGAGCTGGCAGCGACCGCTGCTGGGAGCACGAGAGGCCGGGACCCCGTCGGGGTCCCGGCCTCTCGTGGTCCCGGCGGTGGCTCGCGCCCTCAGCCCTCGACGGTGGTCGTGCGGGTCACGCGCGTGACGACGGCGGAGCCGTCTGCGGCGTGCGCGGTCACCGTGGTCTGCACCGTCTGCACGCGGGTGATGGAGGCCACGATCTTCGCCCGCAGGGCGGCCGGGGCCTGCTCGGCGCAGCAGCGGCGCACCAGCGCCTTGAGCGCCGCCTCCACCTCGTACTCCTCCAGGCACGGCGGGCACGCCTCGAGATGCTGGTGGATGTCGGCCAGCTCCTCGGCCGAGACCTCCCCGTCCAGCGCGGAGTAGATGCGCTCGAGGACCCCGTCGCACTCGGCGCTCACGACGCGTCCCCCGTCCCGGCGGACGACCCGGCGGTGGCCGCCGCAGCGGCGCCCGCGGGCGCGGCCTCGGCGGGGATGAGCCCGCGCTCGCGGGCGTAGTCCTGCAGCTGCGTGCGCAGGATGCGGCGCCCGCGGTGCAGGCGCGACATCACGGTGCCGATCGGCGTTCCCATGATCTCGGCGATCTCCTTGTACGCGAAGCCCTCGACGTCCGCGTAGTAGACCGCCATCCGGAAGTCCTCCGGGACGGCCTGCAGGGCCCGCTTGACGTCGGAGTCAGGCAGGTGGTCCAGCGCCTCGGTCTCCGCCGAGCGCAGACCGGTGGAGCTGTGCGCCTCGGCGCGCGCCAGCTGCCAGTCCTCGATCTCGTCGGTGGCCGCCTGCTGGGGCTGCCGCTGCTTCTTGCGGTAGGTGTTGATGTAGGTGTTGGTGAGGATCCGGTACAGCCAGGCTTTGAGGTTGGTGCCCGGGCGGTACTGGTGGAAGCTGGCGAACGCCTTCGCGAACGCCTCCTGCACCAGGTCCTCCGCGTCCGCGGGGTTGCGCGTCATGCGCAGCGCGGCGGAGTACAGCTGGTCGAGGTGCTGCAGCGCCTCGGCCTCGAACCGGGCCGTGCGCTCCTCGGGGGTCTCCTCGGGGGCCCGCACCGTGTCGTCGGTGCCGGCGTCAGCGCGGGTGGCCGGGTCGTCGCTCATCGCCCCCCACAGTAGTCGGGGGGGCGGCACAAGGGCCTCTCCCAGCGGTTCGGCGACGAGCACGCGCTCCTCCTGCTCCGGCGGGTCGGGTGTCCGCCGGGCGGTGCAACGCCACCTGCGCGGTCGTTGTTCCGGCGCCCGGGTCCGGTGCCGCTCCCGGGGCCCGGCGGACCGGCCCTCCCCGCGGCCAGGACGACCAGGACGACCACCCGTGGTGGCGGGCGGTCCAGCGGTGCGGTAGGACGGGTGGCATGAGCCTAGTCCGTCGTCTCGCCCGACCGCTGCTCGCGGCCCCGTTCGTCTACGGCGGCATCGACCAGCTCCGCAAGCCCGCCGCCAAGGTCGACGGCGGCGGCCCGGTGATCCCGGCCCTCAAGGGCCTGGCCATCGGCCCGGTCACGCTGCCCAGCGACGACGCCGGCCTGGTGCGCCTCAACGGCGCCCTCATGACCACGGCCGGCCTCGCGCTCGCCGTCGGCAAGGCCCCCCGGGTCTCCTCGGCGGTGCTCGCCGCGTCGCTGGTGCCCACCACCCTCACCGGCCACCGGTTCTGGGAGGCGCCCGACGCCAAGACCCGCCAGCTGCAGCTGGTGCAGGCGCTCAAGAACGCCGCCCTGTTCGGCGGCCTGCTCATCGCCGCGGTGGACCTCGACGGCAAGCCGGGTCTGGCCTGGCGCGCCCAGCACGCCGCGAAGACCACGCAGCGCTCGGCCAAGGTCGCCACCGCCGCGGGCACCGCGGTGGCCAAGCGCGCCCAGAAGAAGGCGCGCAAGAGCGCCAAGCGCGCCCAGAAGAAGCTCGAGAAGGCGCTCGACTGAGCTCCTGACCCCAACCCGGCGGGCCGGCCGGTGCGCTGCGGCGCACGGGCCGGCTCGTCGGTCGTGGCCGCAGGTGCGCGGGGCGCCGTACGCTCGGCAGTGATGAGCCCCTCCACCAGCACGTCTGCCAGCACGGTGAACGCCCCCCTCGACTGGGCGGCACCCCTCAGCGAGGCCCCCGTCGACGCCGAGGTCCGCCTGCCGGGCTCGAAGTCGCTGACCAACCGCTACCTGGTGCTCGCGGCGCTGGCGGAGGGCCCCTCGGAGCTGAGGGCCCCGCTGCGCTCGCGCGACACCCTGCTCATGGCCGCTGCCGTGGCCTCGCTGGGGGCGCGCGTCACCGACGCGCCGGCCAGCTCCGACGGCTCGAACCCCACCGAGGTCGCGACCTGGCGCGTGGAGCCGGGTGCCCTGCGCGGCGCGGGCCAGCTCGACTGCGGCCTGGCCGGCACCGTCATGCGCTTCCTGCCGCCGGTGGCCGCCCTGGCCTCGGGCGACACGACCTTCGACGGGGACCCGCACGCCCGCACCCGCCCCATGGCCCCGCTGCTGGGCGCCCTGCGCGACCTCGGGGCCCGAGTCGACGACGACGGGCGCGGCCTCATGCCCTTCACCGTGCGCGGCACCGGCCGGCTGCCGGGCGGTCGCACGGTCATGGACGCCAGCGCCTCCAGCCAGTTCGTCTCCGCCCTGCTGCTGGCGGCGGCGCGCAGCGACAGCGGCGTCGAGGTGGTGCACGAAGGCGAGCCCGTCCCCAGCGCGCCGCACCTGGTGATGACCCAGCAGGTGCTGCGCGACGCCGGCGTGGAGGTCGAGACCGACCTCGCCACCACCGGCGGCGCCTCCGGCACGCACTGGCGGGTGGCGCCCGGCCGGGTGGGGGCCCTCGACGTCGACGTCGAGCCCGACCTGTCCAACGCCGCGCCGTTCCTCGCGGCCGCGCTGGTCACCGGTGGCCGCGTCACCGTGCCCGGGTGGCCGCAGCGCACCACGCAGGCCGGTGACGCCCTGCGCGACCTGCTCGACGAGATGGGCGCCGACGTCGACCTCACCCCCGAGGGCCTCACCGTGCGCGGCGGTGACGGCGTGTCCGGCATCGACGCCGACCTCCACGACGTCGGCGAGCTGGCGCCCGTCCTCGCCGCTGTGGCGGCCCTCGCCGACACCCCCACGCGCCTGCGCGGCATCGCCCACCTGCGCGGCCACGAGACCGACCGCCTCGCGGCGCTGGCCACCGAGCTCAACGCCCTCGGCGGGGACGTCTCCGAGACCGAGGACGGCCTGCTCATCCGGCCGCGCCCGCTGCACGGCGGGACGTTCTCCACCTACGGCGACCACCGGATGGCGACGGCGGCCGCGGTGCTCGGGCTGGCGGTGCCCGGCGTCGTCGTCCTCGACGTGGGCACCACGGCCAAGACGCTGCCCGACTTCCCGGGCCTGTGGACGGGGATGCTCGCTCGCTGATGGCCGGCTCCAGCGACGGGGAGCGCCGGCGCGCCTCCGGGTACGACGAGCGCGACGTGCGGGTCCGGCCCAACCGCCGCGGCTCGCGGCCGCGCACGAAGGACCGTCCCGACCACGCCGACGCCGTGCCGGCGCGCGTGCTCACCATCGACAGGGGCCGCATCACCACCCTCGTCGGTGAGGGGCAGGACGACGAGCGCGAGGTGGTCGCGATGCGCGCCCGCGAGCTGGGGCGCGCGGGCATCGCCGTGGGTGACCGCGTGGGCGTGGTCGGTAACACCAGCGGCGAGGTGGACACCCTCGCCCGGATCGTGCGGATCGAGGAGCGCAGCTCGGTGCTGCGGCGCACCGCCGACGACACGGACCCCGTCGAGCGGGTGCTCGTGGGCAACGCCGACCAGCTGCTCGTGGTGACGGCCGTGGCCGACCCGGCGCCCGTGCAGCGCATGGTGGACCGGTGCCTGGCCGCGGCCTACGACGGCGGGCTGCAGCCGGTGCTGGTGCTCACCAAGGCCGACCTCGGCGACCCGGCCGAGGCCCTGGCCGCGTGGGCGGCGCTCGACGTGCCGGTGCTCGTGGTGCGCCGCCGCGTGCTGGAGGACGGCACGCGCGTGCTGGACGGCGCCGACGCCGTCCGGGAGCGTCTGGCGGGGCACGAGAGCGTGCTCGTGGGCCCGTCCGGCGTGGGCAAGTCGACGCTGGTCAACGCCCTGGTGCCCGGGGCGGGCCGTGCGACGGGCTCGGTCAACGAGAACACCGGACGCGGCCGGCACACCTCCAGCTCGGCGGTGGCGCTGTCGCTGCGCGACGCCGGCGGCGAGCGGACCGGATGGGTCATCGACACCCCGGGCGTGCGCAGCTTCGGGCTGGCGCACCTGACGCCCGAGCGGCTGCTGCGCGCCTTCAGCGACCTGGAGCCCGGCACCGCGGATTGCCCGCGCGGCTGCACCCACGACGACGCCGAGACCACCGAGTGCGCGCTGGACGCCTACGTCGCCTCCGGTGCCGCCGGGGAGGCCGGCCCTGCGCGGCTCGACTCGCTGCGACGCCTGCTGCGCAGCCGCTCCGGCGAGGCCGACCCCCGCTGACCCGCCCTCCCCCACCGTGATCATGGACTTCCGAAGCACTTTCCGGCCGTGATCATGGACTTCCCGCGCACGCCGCCGTCAGCGGTGCTGGGGCGGGCGTTCCTCCGGCAGGCCCAGCGAGCGGCGCTCCAGGGCGGCCAGCGCCGCCGTGGCGCGCGGGTCACCGCCGCGCACGTCGGCGAGCGGGTCGGGGCTGACGGCGGCCAGCGCGGCCAGGGGCTGGTGCGCCAGCGCCCGCCAGGCGAGGAGCTCGGTGCGGCTGCGCACCGCCGGCCCGGGCGCCTCGGCGTCGTCCAGCCAGGCCCGCGCGGCGCCCGCACGCCGGGCGAACCGCAGGCGCACCGGCAGCCAGAGCGCCACCACCAGCAGCACGGGCAGCACCGCGACGGTGAGGCCGAGCACGGTTGCGAGGTGCTCGATCGTCGAGGCGAGGTCGGTGCCGGCGGCGGAGAGGTCTCCCGCTGAACCGCTGGCGCCGTCGAGCGGCGCCGAGAGCCGGTCCCCCACCAGCGGAACGCGGCCGGCTGCGGCGGCAGCACCGCCCAGCTGGTCGCGCAGGCCGCCGGCGCCGCGCGCCAGGGACCGCGCCGGATCGGCGAGCGCCGCGACGGCGCCGTGCACCACCACGCCGGTGACCACGCACACCACCGCCCACACGGCGACGGCGAGGTCCGCGGCCAGCTGGCGGGCGCGACGGGCGGGGCTGGCGGCGTAGGGCTGCAGCGGCACACCCCGATCCTGTGCGGGAAGCCCATGATCACGACCGGAAAGCGCTCCGGAAGTCCATGATCACGAGGGGTGGGGCGGGGTCAGAGGTCCACCGAGCCGCCGGTGCGCCAGTAGACGGCGTCGGCCCGGTCGAGGAACCCCTCGTCCACGAGGTAGCGGCGCAGCGCGGCGACGTCGTCGTGGAAGGCCCGCAGCAGCGCGTTGACCTCCAGCTCGGGGTAGCGCTCCCCCGGTTCGAAGACCCTGGCGATGAGGTCGAGCACCACGAGGCGCTTGGCGCGCTTGGCGGGGATGCTGGTCAGGCGGCCGTCGGCGTCGAGGAAGGCCCGCAGCACCTTCTCGCGGGAGGCGAGCGCCTGCTGCAGGGGCTCGCCGATGGCACCGTCGGCGCTCTCGTGAGGTGCGGGGACCACACCACCCAGGGTAGGAGCGACCGCTACGGTGCCACGTGTGCCCGGTTATGACGACGACCTGAGGCTCGCGCACGTCATCGCCGACGCCGTGGACAACCTCACCACCACCCGCTTCAAGGCCCGCGACCTCGTGGTGGACACCAAGCCAGACCTGACACCCGTCACCGACGCCGACAGGGCGGCGGAGGAGATCGTCAGGTCGCAGCTGAGCCGAACCCGCAGCCGCGACGGCTTCGTGGGCGAGGAGAGCGGGGTCTCGAAGGGCTCCTCGGGTCGCCAGTGGGTGGTCGACCCGATCGACGGCACCAAGAACTTCGTGCGCGGCGTGCCCGTGTGGGCCACGCTCATCGCCCTCCTCGACGACGGCGTGCCCGTGCTCGGCGTGGTCTCCGCCCCGGCGCTGAACCGGCGCTGGTGGGCGGCGCAGGGCACTGGCGCGTACACCGGGCCGCGCCTGTCGGCCGCGAAGCGCCTCCAGGTCTCGCAGGTCGCAGCCCTGGGGGACGCCAGCCTGAGCCACTCCGAGATCTGGGAGTGGGAGGAGGCAGGGCGCCTGGAGGGCTTCCTCGACCTCACGAAGAAGGTGTGGCGCACCCGCGGGTACGGCGACTTCTGGAGCTACACCCTCGTGGCCGAGGGCGCCGCGGACATCGCCTGCGAGCCCGAGCTGGAGCTGTACGACATGGCCGCGCTCGTCCCGGTGGTCACCGAGGCGGGAGGCCGGTTCACGTCGCTGGCCGGTGAGGACGGCCCGCACGGCGGCAACGCGGTGGCCACCAACGGGCTGCTGCACGACGAGGTGCTCGGGCTGCTGGCCCGCCGCTGACGCCCGTCGTCGTCCTGGGTCGCCGGACGGCCCAGGACGACGACGAGCGCGGTCAGCCGGTCACGTGTACCAGGTGGGCTCGGGGACCTCGTCGAGCAGCACGTAGCTGCCCACCTCGCGCTTCTTGTAGGGCAGCGGGTCGTGCAGCGAGTGCGTGCGCAGGTTGCGCCAGTGCACGTCCAGCCCGACGGCGTTGGCGCTGGCCCGGGCGCCGGTGAGCTCGTACACCTTCGAGGCCACCTCGAGGCCGTCGTCGACGGCGCGGACCTTGGCGGCGGCGATGCGCACGGCGAGCTCCTTGCGGCGCCGCTCGTTGAGCTCCTCGCGCGAGGCGTACAGGCGTTGAGTGTCGGCGCCGACGGGTTCAGCGATTTCGATCAGCGCGGGGAACTGGGCGCGCAGGTGTGGCAGGACCGAAGATGCTAGGTAGGTACGGGGAACCCCTCCGGTGACGGAGTGTCAGCAGCCCCATCGTCGGTGACTACCCCGTGTCAGTTCCAGGCCCTGCGCTGCTCACAGGCCGCAGCGCCTGTTGGCGAACGGCCTAAACGAGTGACATCGAGAACATCCCCGACCGCACCCGCTACGGCGTCGCTAATTTGCTCGCCCACGCATCCCAGGCGATCAAACTGATCCGGCCGGTCCGCCGCGGCGACGGGCGCTAGCACACCAAGACGATGAACGCGATCAGCTCGCTGGACTATCGCGGCGCGCATCCGAGCCTGTTGACGGCTTCGATCCGTAGGCCCTGGCGGACCAAAAACTCCCTCCACTGGGTGCTCGACGTCGCCTTCGGCGAGGACGCCAGCCAGGTCCGCTTTGGGTCTGGTCCGCAGAAGCTGTCGGCGATGGCGAATTTCACGATCAGCACCTTGCGACAGTCCGGAACGGGGCGAAATCGCCGCCGGCAGTCGACATGCCCTAGATCTAAACTGATACTGTTCGCCTTAGAGCTGACGTGAAGACATTGTGGTGATCCGAGTAGCGGCTCGGCGGTGACGCAGCGTCAACTGGCTTGGCGGTGAAGGGACGGGACCCCGCAGGATGGGTCGGCCCTCTCACAAGTCGACTTCTTCCCCCGGAGTCCCGCCGTGCTCGATGCTGCCACCGTCCCCGCACCTGCTCACCTCGACATCGCCGGGCTCTCCGATGAGGTCGCCACTGCCCTCGCCGAACAGCTCGTGACCTACACCGCCGTGCTGCCGGTGCCGCGCCGCGTGGTCGCCTTCGTCGCCAACCTGCACGAGAAGCACTTCGCCGCGCTGCATACCCGCCCAGGACGTCGAGCCTTGAGCGCCTGGGACCAGTCGCTGGCCTTCTGCCGGGTGATGCTCCAAGACGTCGAACCAGACCAGAGCGCCCGCGACACCGGCATCGCCCGCTCCACCGCCCACCTGCGGATGCGGGAGTCCGAACAGCTCCTCGCCGCCCAGGCACCCTCGCTGAAGGAGGCGATGGTGGGCGCCGCGCAGCGCGGTTACCGCCACGTCAACCTCGACGGCACCCTCATCGAAATCGACCGCGTGTCCATCCCCGGACCCACGACCAGGAAGAACACCACGCGCAGCGGCCCGAAGCGGCTCAAGGTCGACCTGTGGTGGTCAGGTAAGCACAAGCGCCACGGCGGCAACGTCCAGGTCGTGACCGCCCCGGACGGCTGGCCCCTGTGGGTCAGCGATGTCCGTCCCGGACGTGAGCACGACGTCACCGCCGCCCGCACCGACCCCGAGCTGCTGGACCAGGTGGACCGCTGGCGCCAAGACGGACGCACCGTGCTGGCGGACCTGGGCTACGAAGGTGAAGCCGCGCGGATGCTGACCCCGGTCAAGGCCGACGCGAACGGCACCGACCGGGCCGGTGAGCCGGTGCCGCTGAGCCCCGACCAGCAGACCCGCAACGCGCTGCACTCGGCGACCCGAGCCCGCGCCGAGGCCGGCAACGCGCTGCTGAAGCAGACATTCAAGGCGTTGCGACACGTTCGCGTCGACCCTTGGCGCATCGGGTCGATGACCGCCGCCGCCCTGGTGCTGCTGCATCTCATCTACGACCGCATCACGTGACCCACTGTGACCGTCAGGCGGCTACTCGGATCACCTCATTGCCGACCTCCGACCGGCAGGCAGACGGCAGCCCGACTAGTCAGCATCATGACAACTTCGCGTCATCGTGGTCTGGCGCCTCATCATCTTGCTCCCGCGAGGCAGTACCTTGCAAGCGAGCAAGTTGGCTCATCACGCTTTCTTCAGAAGCGATATTTTTGACGCGGCTAGATAATGCTTCGAAGATTCGAGCCTCTAGTGTTCGATCAGCCATATGTTCATCCTAAGCTAGGCGACTCGTCACTCCTGCGGGTCCCAGGTTGCGCCTCAATGCATTACCCAAGGATGAAGCCGAATGGAAAAAATTCTCGCCCTGACCCCACCCAAGGCCCCTGCATTATTTTCAGCGTCGTTCCATCTTAACACGAGTGCAAGCTCCACGAGAAATGTTCGCGAACTGCCTGCAGCAAGCGCAAAAGGAAGCCGCACGCTACTGGTTTTATTACAAACATGCCCGGCAACTCTCGATAGCATTCCGACTCATCGCATCTGAGGGTGCAGCAGCGGTCGGAACCCGCCGGTCTCCAGCAGGGACCGGGCGATGTAGTTGGTCAGGTTCCGGAAGCCGAGGGCTGAGCCGCGTAGGTGCTCTAGGCGGCCGTTGATCGCCTCGGTCGGCCCGTTGGACGTACCGGGGCGGTCGAAGTAGGCCAGCACGTCCACCGCCCGCTGGGCCAGCGTCCGCCCCAGCCGCGTCAGCTCCACCAGCTGCGCAGGCACGTCCTTCGTCAGCGTCTCGATCAGCGTGCTCAGCGCCCGGCGGCCCGCAGCGCGCTCGGGGTCGCGGTAGGCCGCCACCATCCGCTGGTACACGCTCCAGGTGACCTCCACCTCGGCGTGGACATCTCCGTGACCCTGTCCCTGGGCGGTGGTGTCGAACAGCGCATCCAGCTTCGTGCACTGGCGCTCGGTGAGCAGCTCGATCCCGGCGTGCAGGACCCGCCGGGCCGCGTACAGCGGATCCCCCGTGCGGCCGCGGTGACCGTGAAGACGCTGCTGCACCCGACGGCGGCACTGGTCGAGGGCGTCCCCGGCCAGGCGGACGACGCGGAAGGGGTCCATCACCGCGACGGTGTCGGGTAGCTCAGCGGTGGTGGCGGTCCTGAAGCCGGCGAACCCGTCCATCGCGACCACCTCGATGCCGTCACGCCAGGCGGCGGGGCGTGCGGCCAGCCACGTCGCGAACGCCGACTTTGAGCGCCCTTCGACCATGTTGATCGTCGGCGCGGCGCATGCCAGGACGGCGCGGTCGGGGTCGAGGCGCTGGCCGGTGATGCGCAGGCCGAGGGCGTTCAGGCCGGTGAACGTGGTCAGGTCAGGGTCGTCGAAGGTAGCGTCGAGCAAGTCGAGGTCCTCTGGATGTCTGGCGTGAGAACCGCCATCTTCTGAGGGCCTCGACCTCTACCTGGTCACCGGCGCGACGGCGCCCGGACTCTCAACTGCGAAGAGCCGCTCTGGGCGGGTCACCGACCTGCGGACACGCCATCGAGGTCGCCGGCGCATCGGTCGGCGGTGCCTAACACCCGAGCACGTGCCGGGCCGGTGGTGGATGACCACGTCCGCATTGGACCCCTCATGCAACGTGGCGCCTTGGTGGCCGGGCTGACCACCGGGCCTGCGGCCGGTCTTGGTGCGCGCTGAGGACGGCGCCGGGGTCGTGGGCTTGGAGCTCTCATCCGAGGACGGCGGCTCCGACGAGGTCTGCGACGACGATGTCGCAGCGGTCAACTCGTGGGTCAGCTCAGCGAGCTTCGCGTCCTGCTCGGCGATGCGCGCCGCCAGCAGGGCGACCTACTCGCAGAGCATCACCACCAGGTCCACCAGCTCCTCGCGGGAGGCTGAGGCGAGCGTTGAACGCTCCACCGGCAGCACAAGAAGCCGATTTGTTCGGGGAAGGACACAGCCCACCAGCGGAGGAGGGAGCACCCCCAAGAGCTCCCATTGCGACGTACCCGGCTTGGGCTCGTCCCGTGGCGCCCCTCGCCTGACTGACACTGCAGCAGAACGTCTATTGAAAAGGCAACTTCTCGCCCCCCTTGCCCCACCTTCCGCAAGCGTGATTCCATAACCCTCCCAAGCACAAGGAGTATTAGTGCTGGGGGCAAGTATTCTTTCTGCAACCGGAGAGGTCGGGACGTCGATGCGCTTCAGGAGAAGAATTTCAATCGCGGCCGCTACTGCTGCCGCTGGACTGCTGGCCGTACTCCCCGCTACGCCAGCAATAGCGGTTGGGCCCGGGCAGGCCGTGGCTAACAACGAGCTATACGCAAAGCATGAGCAAGGAGGGTTGGGAGGAAACATCGGCGCGAGGCTTCGCAATGGTTCGTACGTCCAAATGAGCGTCAACTCAATGCGGTACGGCAATGAAAACGATCCACTTGTGGTCCGCTACATCAACGCTGGATCGGGTTACTGCGTCTGGGAACAAGTTTACATGATCACACCGTCATGGGGCGAGCCTGAGAAGGTGGGCGAGCGGACGCACGGTAAGGGACTGGCCAGTGCGTACAGGCAGACGCTCGGCTGGGAGACGGCGCCCCTTACAAGCAGGGCCGTATTCTCAGACCTCAAGGTCTTCCGCTGCTAGAACTAGTTCGCAAATTTGGCGTCGCCCCCGACCTCGCCGAGCGGAGCAGGCCCAGATCAACGATCAACTGTGAACCACTACCAACTGGTCGCTTCCTTACGCCTGCTCCACCCTCTACCCCCTGCCCCTAACCCCGGCATTAATAACGTCGCCGGGCCCGCCGTCCTGCATCACCCCACCACGAAGGCGGTGCAGGACGGCATTTAGAAGACGTTGCATTAGTCGTTCACGAACAGCCGGGCGGCGATCAACGTGACCGCGAGCCGCGCCAGCGCGGTGATCGTCTTGCTGGTGCCGTCGTAGCGCAGGGCCAACCGCTTGAACGCCAGCAACCACCCCACGGTGCGCTCGACCACCCAGCGGTGACGGCCCAGGCGCTGACTGCTCTCGATGCCGATGCGAGCGATGCGCGCGGTGATCCCGCGCCGGCGCAGGTAGGTCCGGCAGCGGCGGTTGTCGTAGCCCTTGTCATCGTGCAACTTCACCGGCCGGCGCCGCGGATGACCCCGCCCGCCGACCTTGATCGCGGGGATGGAGTCCAGCATCGGCTCCAAGAAGATGCTGTCGTGGCGGTTAGCGCCAGAGACGATGACGTTCAGCGGGGTGCCGGCCCGGTCCACGAGCAGGTGGTACTTCGAGCCGCGTTTGCCCCGGTCAGTGGGGCTCGGACCCGTCAGCTGGCCCCCCTTTTGGCCCGAACGGACACCGAGTCAATCGAGCAGCGCGACCAGTCCAACTGCCCACGGCGGGCCAGCTCGTCCAGCACCCCCCGGTGGATCGCCTCCCACACTCCGACCTCTTGCCACTGGCGCAGCCGGCGCCAGCAGGTCCAGCCCGAGCCGTAGCCGAGCTCGGGCGGCAGCTTGGCCCAGCCGATACCGGTGCGCAGCACGAACAAGATGCCCTCCAGCGCTGCGCGGTCATCCAGGCGTGGCCTACCGGTGCGGCCGTGCACCGCCGGGCGGCGGGGTGGGAGGAGCGGCTCGACCAGCGTCCAAAGTTCGTCGCTGATCGAGTCCATGGCGGGGGAAGGCGCCTTGGACGGCATGGCTCAGCATGCGTTCTCCGACCCGCACAAGATCGCTACCGGACATCTGCAACGTCTTCGAAGGCTAAGACGGCGACCCGCAGACCCACCGAGTCGGCCAATGCCCCCACGCCGACCACGGGCACGGAGATGGCCACGCAGAAGACCACGAAGAGCGTGGAGACCACCTCGGCGCGCCGCTGCGGCGGCGAGGCGGCGCCCACCTCGGCGACCCCGGCGCGGAAGCAGGCGCCCTGGGCGGCGCCCAGCACCACCGTGGCGAGCAGCAGCAGCGGCAGGGAGGCCAGCTCCAGGCTCGCGGCCAGGAGGGCCGTGCCGACCAGCAGCGCGGCGCACCCGGCGGGCAGCACCCGGGCGGGCGCCAGGCGCGCCGTGGCCGCCTGGCCTCCCACCGACGCCGCGAAGATGAGCGCCGCCACGGCGCCGGCCGCCAGCGGGGCGCTGACGTCGAGCAGCTGACGCAGCACGCGCGGCTCCGCGGCGGAGTACAGCCCCAGGCACGCGAAGCCCGCGAAGCCGCTCACCGCGGCCGGCACGAACGCCGCCCGCGCCTGCGTCGGCACGGCGGGCCGCAGCGGGCGCCACGGCGGCCTCTCGGCCACCGCGCCGCTCACGGTCTCCCCGGCGACGACGAGCCCGGCCCCGGCCCCCGCGAGCAGCACCAGGTGCACCGCGTACGGCACCACGAGCGGCGCCCAGCCCAGCTGCGCCACGGCGCCGGCCAGCAGCGGCCCGGACCCGAGGCCACCGATGTTGGCGGCGGTGGCCACGAGGGACGCGGCGCGCGCGGAGCGCTGGGGCGCCAGCTCCGACACGAGCGCGGTCGCCTCGCCGGTGAACAGGCCCGCCGACACCCCGGACAGCACGCGCCCGACCAGCAGCCCCGGCACGGAGACCGGCAGGAGGAAGACGACGGCGGACGCGGCGGCGAAGCCCAGGCCCACGGCCAGCACGGGGCGCCTGCCGAACCTGTCGCTGGCCTGCCCGGCCGCCACGAGCGCCGCGATGACGCCGACGGCGTAGGCGGCGAAGACGGTGGTCTGCAGCAGGGTGCTGAGCCCCAGGCGCTGCATGTAGAGCCCGTACAGGGGCGTCGGCAGCGTGGTGCCGAGCATGGTGGCCCAGAAGGCGAAGGCCGCGGCGGCCAGCCGCCACCGCCAGGCGTGCTCGCGGGACACGGGACCTCCCAGGCTCGACCGGCGTCCGGGGGTGCGCTCAGCACGCCCCCGGACAGCACGAAGGCCGCCGATCCAGAGGATCGACGGCCTTCGTCAGGAGTAGCGGGGGCAGGATTTGAACCTGCGGCCTCTGGGTTATGAGCCCAGCGAGCTACCGAGCTGCTCCACCCCGCGCCGGTGAACAGAACATTACCCGACCGCGGGCGAGGAGCCAAAACGGGCCCCCGCGGCAGCTGCCGCGGGGGCCCGTCCGGGTGAGCAGACCGGTCAGCCGGACGGCGTAGCCGAGGATGACGCCGTCGGGGCCGCCGAGGACGACGCCTCGGCCGCCACGGCCCTGTCGAGCGCCGCCTTGAGCTTGGCCTGCGCCTGGCCGTAGGCGGCGAAGTCGCCGTTCTTCAGCGCCTGCTGCGCCTCGGTCTCGGCAGCGACCGCCTCCTGCAGCGCCTGGCGCACGTTCTCCGGCACCGGGGCCGCGGTCGCACCGGAGGACGGCGAGCTGGTGGCTCCTTGGCTGGGTGCCGTGCTGGACGAGCTGCTCGGGGTGCCCGTGGACCCCGGGGCGGGCTGGTCGCCGGAGCCCTGGCCGGCGTCACCAGTCTTCACGCCGGAGTTGCCCCCGAAGACCTCGTTCAGCGCCTGGTCGAGCGTGTCGGCGTAGCCGATGTTGTTGCCGAACGAGGCGATCACGCGGCGCAGCACCGGGTAGGACGTCTCGCCCGTGGACCGCACGTACACCGGCTGCACGTAGAGCAGACCGTCACCCACCGGCAGCGTCAGCAGGTTGCCCCTGATGACGGCCGACCCGCCCTGGCTCAGCAGGTTGAGGTCCTGGGAGATCTCCGTGTTCGAGTTGAACTCGGCCTGCACCTGGCCCGGTCCTTCGACCGTGCCCTCCGTCGGCAGCTGCAGCAGCCGCAGCTGCCCGTACCCGGCCTTCTTCTGCCCCGCGGCAGAGCCGGCGTCGGCGTCCACCGCGAGGAAGCCGGTGAGGATGTTGCGCCCCTGTCCGCCCGGCTGGCTCTTGGGGATGTACGTCGAGGTGAGCGAGAACGACGCCTGCTCCTGCTTGGGCATCTGCAGCGTCAGGTAGTACGGCGGCTGCGCGGCGGCCTCCGTGCCTCCCCCGGCGGCCGCGGCCTGGCGCGTCGGGTCGTCCGGGACCCGCCAGAAGTCCTGCTGGGAGAAGAACGAGCCCGGGTCGGTCACGTGGTAGCTCGCCAGCACCGTGCGCTGGACCTTGAAGAGGTCCTCGGGGTAGCGGACGTGGGACATGAGGTCGGCCGACATCTGGTCCAGCGGCTTCACCGCGCCCGGGAAGGCCTTGCGCCAGGCGCGCAGCACGGGGTCGGACTCGTCCCAGGCGTAGAGCTCGACCTGGCCGCTGTAGGCGTCCACGGTGGCCTTGACCGAGTTGCGCAGGTAGTTCACCTGGTTCGGGGGCAGGGCTGCGATGGTGCCGGTGGGCGTGGTGAGGGTGTCCTCGGTGACGTCCTGGAGCACCTGCGGCTGGGAGTACGGGTACTCCTCCGACGTCGTGTAGCCGTCCACCACCCACTGGATGCGCCGGTTGACGATCGTCGGGTACGGGTCGCCGTCGAGGGTGAGGAACGGCGCGACCTTCTGCACCCGTTCGCGAGGGTTGCGGTCGTAGAGGATCTGGCTCTGGTCGTTGAGCGCGCTCGAGAGCAGGATGTTCGCGTCGCGGAACTTGATCGCGTACAGGGCCCGCTCCACGACGTTGCCCACGCTCGGGCCGCCGCTGCCCTGGAAGGTGTAGCGCGCTTCGCCGCTGTCGGTCGGGTAGTCGATCTCGTTGCCCTGCCCGGGCGCTGCCGCCGGGCCGCCGACGATGGAGTACTCCGGGCTCTTCTCCCCGAAGTAGATCCGCGGCTCGTAGTCGGGCAGGGAGCCGGTGCTGGGGATGCCGCCCTCGAGGTAGGCCGGCAGGCCGTTGGTGCCCTGCTCGTTGCCCGCGGCCGCCACGAGGCCGTAGCCGTGCGTGTACTGGGTGCGGGTGTTGACCCACGACTGGTTGCCGACGGCGCCGAGGTTGAGCTCGCGCAGCGCCACCACGACGTCCTGCTCGCGCCCGCCGAGGGTGTAGCGGTCCACGTCGAGCGGGTCACCGAACTGGTAGAAGTTCCTGACCTGCTGGTTCTGCCCGAAGGTGGGGCTCACCACGGCGGGGTCGAGGATGCGGGTGCTGGCCGTGGTGGTCGCGTCCTGCGAGAGGGCGCCCGGCGCCGCGTTCTGCGACGGCGTGTAGGGGATGACCTGCGTGCCGCCGATCCCGAAGGCCGCGCGCGTGGCGTCGATGTTGTCCTTGATGTAGGGGGCCTCCACGCGGGCCTCGTTGGGCACCACCTGGACGCGCTGGACCACGGCCGGCACGATCCCGGCGGCGACCACCGCGACCACGACGAGCAGGCCCACGCCGGCCGCCGGGAAGCGCCAGCCGCCGCGGACCGCGGTGACCACGAAGAGCACCGCGCAGATGAGCGCCGCGATGGCGAGGATGCCCCGGGCGGGCACCACCACCGCGACGTCGGTGTAGCTGGCGCCCGCGAACCTCACGTGCGTGTTGGTCAGCGTGGAGTACCGGTCCAGCCAGTAGCTGACGGCCTGCAGGGCCACGAGCACCGCGGCGGTCGAGGCCAGCTGCACCCGCGCCGCCACCGTGGTGCGCGCCCCCGGACCGGACACGCGCAGCGCGCCGTACAGGTACAGCGTCACCGCCCCGGCGATGCCCGCCAGCAGCACCACGGCCGTGAGCAGGCCGACGGCGAAGCGCACGAACGGGATGGTGAAGACGTACAGGCCGATGTCGTGGCCGAACACCGGGTCGACCTGCCCGAAGGAGGTGCGGTTCCACCACAGCAGCACGGTCTCCCACCGGCTGGAGGCGGCGGACCCGGCGAACAGGCCGAGCAGCAGCGGCAGCACCACGGTGAGGACCCGGCGCAGGGGCTCGAGGCCCTCGCGGTACCGGTCCAGGCTCGCGGCGGGCCCCGGCACCGGCGCGTAGACCGGCCGGTTCTTGTAGGCGGTGGTCATGCTCACCGCGGTGGCGGCGGCCATGAGGGCGCCGGCCACGAGGAACAGGCCCACGCGCAGGGCCAGCTGGGTCAGGTAGACCCGGCTGAAGCCCAGCTGGCGGAACCAGAGCACCTCGGTGGCCACCGACGCGACCAGGCTGACGAGCAGCACCAGGACGGCGACGCCGACGAGCACGGGCACCAGCGGGCGGCGCCGCTGCGGACCTCCTCGCGGCGCTCGGGGCGCACCCGGGCGCGGTGGGCGGGGCGGTGGCGACGTCACCGGGCTCTTCCTCCATCAAGCCCGTCGGAGTCCGACGGGCGGCTCGGGGCGGGGTCCGATCGTCGCACGGCCTCGCAGGGCACCCCCGCCTCGGAGGGGTCCCCACCGATCACAGGACGGTCACGGCTGGCTGGGAGATCCGTCGGCGCCCGCCGCGAGCGCTCCTCAGGAGCAGCCCGGCAGCTCCTGCCCCTGGCCCTTCCCGAGCTCCTCCACCGCCTGGCGCGCCTGGCCGAGCGTCGACACCGCCACCACGCGCAGCCCGTCGGGGACGTGCCCGGCCACCTCCCCGCAGTTGGCCTGCGGTGCGAGGAAGACCTCGGCCCCCGCGGCCCGGGCGCCCAGCAGCTTCTGCCGGATCCCGCCGATGGCCCCGACCTGCCCGGCCGAGTCGATGGTGCCGGTGCCCGCGAACCGCTTGCCGCCCGTCATGTCCCCCGGGGTCAGGAGGTCGACGACGCCGAGCGCGAAGACCATGCCGGCGCTGGGTCCGCCGATCTGGTCGACGGCGATCTTCACGTCCACCGGAGGCTCGGCGCGCTCGCTCACCAGCACGCCGAGCACGGGAGAGCCGTCCTGCCCGGCCCTGACCGGCACCGCGACGTCCAGGGACCTCCCGTCGCGCTGGACGCGGACCTCGGCGTCCGCGCCCGCCCCGACCGCGCGCACCGCGTCGCGCAGCGCCGTGGAGCTCGAGACCGCGGTCCCGCCCACTCCGGTGACGACGTCTCCCTGGCGCAGCTTCCCGGACGCCCCGGAGCCCGCCACCACGTCGGTCACCACCACCTGCACGGGCACGTCGTAGCCGAGCTCGGTGAGCGCGGCGACGGTGGCCGCCTGCTGGGAGTCGGTGAACGCCGCGGCGTTGCTCTCGTCCACCTGCTTCTCGGAGGCCCCGGGCGGGAAGATCGCGGCCTCGGGCAGGACGGCGCTGTCGTCGTCCAGCCAGGCGGCCAGCTGCCCCCCGAGGTCGAGGGAGCGTCCCGGGCCGCCGCGCACGCTGACGGTGGTGAGGTCGAGCGAGCCGGTGGTCGGGTAGGTCCTGGCGCCCGTGATGGTGATGAGGCGCTGGTCGCCCTCGCCGGAGAGCACGTCGCGCACCGGGCCGGGGCTCTCGACGGCGAAGGGCACCGGCAGCAGCGCCACCACGGACACCAGCGCCACGGACACCGCGCCGCAGACCAGGGCGGCCACGGCGCGCGCCGAGGCGCGGACCTGCGCCGGCGACGGCGGGGGCCCGTCGTGGTCGGCAGCCTCGAGCACGTCGGGCACGTCCGGCTGGTCGGGCTGGTCGGGCTGGTCGGGCTGCTCGGGGGGCCCACCGGGCCGCGGCGCCTGCGGCACGCTCACCGGCCGCGCCGCGCCCGCGCCTGGCGCAGCACCGCCGCGGTGGCCACCACGGCCACCGCCGCGCCCGCAGCCCCCGCGGCCCCCAGCGCCGCCTCCCGCGGCAACCGCGGACCGCCCGCGGGACCGCGCCGCCCCGACCGCCGCTCCGCCACGCCCTCCAGCAGCACCGCCAGGCACTCCTCGTTGCTGCGCGCCGGGCGCCACCCGGCGGCGCGCAGGCGCTCGGAGGAGACCGCCCACGGGTGCACCACGTACGCCAGGTCCCCGGCCGGCGTCGGCAGCAGGCCCAGTCGCGCCAGGCGCTCCGCCGTCGCCTGCGCCAGCCGCGCCGGCAGCTCCACCGACCGCAGCCCGGAGGAGCGCTCCAGCGCCTCGTGCGGCAGCACCCCCTCCGCGCCCGCCCCCAGCGCACCGGTCAGCCCCTGCGCCAGCACCACCGCGACGGCGTCGGCGAGGTCGTCGACGTGGCAGAACTGCCACACGGGCGCCCGCTCGCGCAGCGCCAGCAGCCGGGGCACCTCGAAGGACCGCGTCACCACGGTGTCCACCCCGGGCCCGACCACCGCCGCGGGCCTCAGCACCGCCGTCGGCACCCCGGGCAGCGCCCGCGCGGCGCCCTCCCAGACGTCCTCCACCGCGAGCAGGTCCCCCACGAGGCCGTCGTCGGGAGCGGCCAGCAGCGGCGCGTCGTCCGGCAGCGGCACCGGAGCGTCCGGCAGCGCGCCGTGCACCATCGCGCTGCTCACCAGCACCAGCCGACGGGCGCCCGCCGCGGCCGCCGCCGTCACCACCGCCCGCACCGAGGCCTCCGCGCGCTCGCGGCGGCGGGCGGGCGGCGCGGCCAGGGCGGCGCGCAGGTCGCTGTCGAGGGCCACGTGCACCACCGCCGCGGGCGCCCCCGCCAGCACCGCGCCGCCGTCGACGCCGTCGACGCCGCCGGACATGGCCGCCAGGACCTCGGGGCTCGTGAGGTCCACCCCGACGCGCAGCAGCCGCCCGCCGGTGGCCCCGTCGTCGTCGTGCGGGGTCTCCAGCCGGTCGGCGCCGGCCCCGGGGACGTCCTCCAGGGCGACGACGACGGAGCCCGCGCCAGCGAGCCGGCGGGCGAGGGCGCGGCCCGCGGGGGTCTGCGCGCCCGTGACCACGACGTGGCCGTCCAGTGACGGCGGAGCCGCTGCCCCGTCGCCGACCAGGTCCGCCACCCGTGCTCCTCCCGCTGGGTCCCCGGGCTGCCGCCCGGGGCTGCACGGCCGCTGGGCGTTCGCTGCGAGCGTCGCTCCGGGCGGCCACCGCCCGCCGTCCCTGGGTACCGTGGGAACCAGACGGCGGCGGGTCCATCCTGCCGCCTCGCCCCGGTGGCGGGCGCCGCACCGCCTCCGCTCCCCCTCGACGCGCGGCTGGAGGACCGGTGCCCGACACCCCGCAGCCCCCTCGCCCCGACGAGGACCCGGAGGAGGGCACCGGCGGCGAGCGCCCCGGCAGCGGCGGCCCCGGCACCCCGGACGACCCCCTGTCGCAGCTGTTCTCCGCCCTGGGCGGAGGAACGCCCGGGGGTCTGCCCGGTGGCCTGCCCGGCGGTCTGGGGGGCCTCGGTGGTCTGGGGGGCCTCGGCGGCGGCGCCGGGGGCATCGACCCCGCCCAGCTGTTCGAGCAGCTCCAGAAGGACCCGCAGGCCCTGGCGCAGGCGATGGCGGCCGTGCAGCAGCTCATGGCCTCGGCGGGTGACGAGCCGGTCAACTGGCAGCTCGCGCACGACGTCGCCCGCCAGGCTGCGGTGGCCCAGGGAGACCCGGCGCCCAGCTCCTCCGACGAGCGGGAGGTCTCCGAGGCGCTGCGCCTGGTCGACCTCTGGCTCGACCCGGTCACCGACCTCAGCTCCGCCGCGGCGGCGGGGCGCGCGTGGTCGCGCTCGGAGTGGGTCGAGGCCACCCTCCCCACCTGGAAGCGCCTCGCGGAGCCCGTGGCCACCCACGTCGCCGACGCGGTGGCGTCCGCCATGGCCGAGCAGGTGCCGGAGGAGGCCCGCGGCATGGTCGCGGGGGCCAGCTCGATGATGCGCTCGATCGGCGGCACCGTGTTCGGCGCGCAGCTGGGCCAGGCCGTCGGCGGCCTGAGCCGCGAGGTGGTCTCCGCCACCGACGTCGGCATCCCGCTGGTGGCCGGCAGCACCACGGCGCTGCTGCCCAGCGGCGTGGCCGCCTTCGCCGAGGGCCTCGGCGTGCCCGCCGGCGAGGTGCGCCTCTTCCTCGCCGCGCGGGAGGCGGCGCACGCCCGGCTGTTCGCCGGGGTGCCGTGGCTGCGCGGGCACCTGCTCGGCGCGGTGGAGGCCTACGCCCGCGGGATCACCCTCGACACCAGCCGCATCGAGGAGGCGGTCCGCAACATCGACCCCTCCGACCCGACGGCGCTGCAGGAGGCGCTGGGCTCGGGGATGCTCGAGCCGGAGAAGACCCCCGCGCAGCAGGCCGCGCTGGAGCGGCTGGAGACGGCGCTGGCGCTGGTGGAGGGCTGGGTCGACCACGTGGTCGACACCGCCACCCGCTCCACGCTGCCCAGCAGCGCCGCGCTGCGGGAGGCCGTGCGGCGCCGCCGGGCGGTCGGCGGTCCGGCCGAGCACGTCATGGCCGGTCTGGTGGGCCTGGAGCTGCGCCCGCGGCGGCTGCGCGAGGCCTCGCGCCTGTGGGAGGCCGTGGCGGCCGCCCGCGGCGCCGACGGCCGCGACGCGGTGTGGGCCCACCCCGACCTGCTGCCCACCCCGGCCGACCTCGACGACCCCGACGGCTTCGCCACGCGGCGCAGCGACGCGGAGGCCGCCTCGGCCGACGTCGACGCCGCGCTCGAGGCGCTGCTGCGCGGGGAGGAGACCCGCGACGACGACCCCCGCCCCGAGGAGCACCGTCCTGACGGCGAGGACGGCTCGGGGAGCGGCCCCCGGTGACCGGGGCGTGACGCCGGCCGAGGCCGACGCCGAGCTCGCCGCCCTGCACCTGACCGGTCCGGGCCAGGCGGAGCTGCTCGCGAGCTACCGCGAGCAGCTCGCCGCCCACCCCGGCGCGGGCCCGGCCGGGTCGTTCGAGGGCAGCGCTCTGCACCGGGACGGCCCCGCGGCGCACCTCACGGCCTCTGCCCTCGTGCTGAGCGCCAGCGGCGACCGCGCCCTCCTCCTGCTGCACCGCAAGGCGGGTGCGTGGCTGCAGCCGGGCGGGCACCTGGAGGCCGATGACACCTCCCTCGTGGCCGCGGCGCTGCGCGAGGCGTCGGAGGAGACCGGCCTCGGGCCGGTGCTGCGCCCGGCCCCGGGCCTGGTCGACCTGCACCACCACGGTCTGGGCGCGGCGTTCGGCCGCTGCCGGGAGCACCTCGACGTGGCCTTCGTGCTCACCGCTCCGGACGGCGCCGAGCCGGTGGTGAGCGCCGAGAGCGAGCACGTGGCGTGGTTCGCCCTGGACGCGCTGCCCGACGGCGTCGCAGACGACGTCCCGCCGCGCCTGGCGCGAGCCGCCGCGCTGCTGCGCGGCACGGGCCAGCGGGACTCGACGCCCACCGCGGCTGACCTCGGTCACCTCCGGGACTGACCGGGGTCAGGTCCGGAGGTGTCGGCCCAGCACCGGTCCGCCGCAGGTGACCACGGTCATCTCCGTGGGTGACCTCGGTCAGGTGCGGTCGCGACCCGCTCCGGGGGGGGATGACCGTCGGCGCCGGCGCGGACGGCGGCTCAGCCCGGCAGCTGCGCGGCCGGGTCGGCGCCGTCGTCGACGTCGGCGATCGGCAGGTCCCGCGCCGTGGCGAAGCCCTCGAGGTACCCGCGGGCGCGCTCGGTGCGCGGGTAGGCGTCCACGAGGTCCCAGAAGCGGTCGGTGTGGCCGTGCTCCAGCAGGTGCGCCAGCTCGTGGACGAGCACGTAGTCGACCACCCACGAGGGCATGCCCTGCAGCCGGTCCGACAGGCGGATGGTGCCGTCGGCGGTGGTGGTGGAGCCCCACCGGGTGGTCTGGTTGGCCACCCACCGCACGCTCGAGGGCCGGGCCCTGCCTCCGAGGTAGCGGGCGCTCAGCTCCGCCGCCCGGCGGGCGAGCGCCTCGTCGCTGGGGCGGCGGCGCTGGTCCTGCGCGGCCAGCTTGGTGACCATGCGGTCCACCCAGGCCCGCTCCTGGGCGCGGGTGAAGCCGGCCGGGATGCAGACCACCACGGTCCCGCCGTCGCGGAAGGCGGTCACCGTGCGTCGGCGGCGGGCGCTGCGCCGCACCTCCACGGGAGGGAGCTCGTGGGCCGGCGGGCGCGCGGGGGAGGGCACCGGGTCGGCCCCGGCCACTCGCGCCCCCTGCGCCGCCATGCACCAACGCTACTGCCCCGGGGGCCCCTCCACCGGCCACGACACCCTCACGGGGGCCCCGCCGGAGCGCATCCGGTCCCGCGGTGGTGCGTCCGGGGCGCCGGGCACCACCGCGTGCCACTGCCCACTACGCAGAGCTACCGGGCGCCGGGCGCCGGTCGGGCACCGCGGCGACGAGCCGGGCCGCAGGGGGAACGAGGACCGGGCGAGGACCGGGCGCGGACAGGGCCGGACGGGCGTCTCCGCGTTGACGGTCTCCAGCGGCGGCCCTACCGTCGTAGCAGTCCTCCGGTCGAGGGGCCCACCGCAGGGGAAGGCGGGATGGTCCGTCGACCGGAGGACGACTGCTGTCCGGCCACCGCCGTCCGGACCAGCCGCTACGGTGGCGCGGACCGCCACACCGTCCGGGCCCCAGCCCGGGCCCAGACACGAGGAGGCCCCCGTGGCCGAGACCTACTCGGGTTCGTTCTACTGCGTGAAGTGCAAGGAGAAGCGCGACGCCGAGGGCGGCGTCGTCGAGACCAACGGCCGTCGCATGGCCAAGGCCAAGTGCCCCGTGTGCGGCACCAACCTCAACCGCATCCTCGGCAAGGCCTGACCTCCCGCTCCACCCCGCTCCACCTGCACCGCCCCGCTGGCGCCGTCCCCTGTGGACGGCGCCAGCGGCGCACCACCCGTCGGTGCCACGCTCGGGGGGTGACCGCCCCGACCTCCCTGCGCCTGCGCCCCGGTCTGCTGACCGCCTGGCGCTCCCCCGGCAGGCTCCAGCTGGGCGTGGGCGCCGGCGCCCACGTGCTCGAGGGCCTGACCGCCGCGGAGGAGCTCGTGGTGGACGCGCTCGCCACCGGCGCCGACCCGTCCTCGCTGCAGCGGCTCGCGGCCCTGCACGGCGGCACGCCCGAGCGCGTCCGCTCCCTGCTCGACGCCCTGGCCTCCGCCGGCGCTCTGGAGCCCGCCCCCCGCCCGCGGCCCTCGGGGGCGCTCGCTGAGGCGTGCGCGGCCGTGGTGGGCGCATCCCCCACCGGCCGGGCCGTGGCGCTGGGACTCGCCGCCGCGGGGGTGGGCACCGTGCTGGTGGAGGACGCGGCCCCCGTGACCAGCGCGGACGTGGGCCCCGGCGGGTTCGGCCCGGCTGACCTCGACCTGTCGCGCGGGGCGGCCACCGCTCGGGCCCTGCTGCGCGAGCACCCCGCCGTGCGGGCGCAGCCGGGGGTCGCGGAGCGGGTGCGGCCCGACGTCGTCGTCCTGGTGGCCTCGGGAGCTCACGACGCGCGCGCGGCGGAACCGCTGGTCCGCGAGGGCGTGGCGCACCTGGCGGTGCTGCAGCTGGGGCGGGCGGCGGTGGTGGGGCCGCTGGTGCACCCCGGGGACGGCGCGTGCCTGCGCTGCCTGGACCTGCACCGCACCGACCGGGACCCGGAGTGGCCGCGGCTGCTGCCGCAGCTGGCCGCCCCACCGGGTGGGCCCCGGCGCCCGGAGCCGCCGGAGCTGGCCGCCCTGGCCGCGGCGGTGGCGGTCCAGCAGGTGCTGGCCCAGCTGCGCGGCCACGAGCCCGCCGCGCTCGACGCCACCCTGGAGCTCGACGCCGCCGGTGCGGTGGGCGTGCGGCCGTGGTCCGCGCACCCCGCCTGCGGGTGCACCTGGGCGGACGCGGTGCCCGCGGCGCGGTGATCGGTCCCCCGCTGCGGGAGCGCGGAAGCCGTCGCAGGATGGCGGGGTGGACGCACCCGCCGAGGACCCCCTGGAGCGCGAGCCGGACGGCCTGCCGGACCAGCAGGACCAGACCGACGACGACGAGCGGGGCGGCCGGCGGGGCGGCGCGATCCCGCGCGGCTCCCTGAGCCGCGGCTTCCGCCTGGCCCAGCTGCCCGCCGCCTTCGCCGGGCGCCAGGCGGTGGGGCTGGGCCGCCGCCTCGGCGGTCGCTCCCAGGCCGACGTGCAGGCCTCGGTGCAGCAGGCCACGGCCGAGCAGGTGTTCAAGGTGCTCGGCCAGCTCAAGGGCGGGGCCATGAAGGTGGGCCAGGCGCTGTCGGTGCTGGAGGCGGCGCTGCCGGAGGAGCAGGCGGGTCCGTACCGCGCCGCCCTCACCAAGCTGCAGGACGCCGCTCCCCCGATGCCGGCGGCGACGGTCCGCGCCGTGATGTCCGCCGAGCTCGGCCCGGGGTGGCGCTCGATGTTCATGGCGTTCGACGAGAAGCCGGCGGCCGCGGCGTCGGTGGGGCAGGTGCACCGGGCGACCTGGTCCGACGGGCGGCAGGTGGCGGTCAAGGTGCAGTACCCCGGCGCCGGGGACGCGCTGCTGGGAGACCTCGACCAGGTGGGCCGGCTGGTGCGGGTGGCGGCGGGGTGGATCCCCGGCATGGAGGTCGGCCCGATCATCGCCGAGCTGCGCGAGCGGGTGGCGGAGGAGCTGGACTACCGCGCCGAGGGGGCCAACCAGCAGGCGTTCGCGGACGCGTTCGCGGACGACGACGAGGTGGTGGTCCCGGCCGTCGTCCTGGCCACCGGGCGCGTGCTGGTCAGCGAGTGGCTGGACGGCGTGCCCCTGTCGAAGGTCATCGCCGAGGGCACGCAGGAGCAGCGCGACCTCGCCGCGCGCCGCTACCTGGAGGTGCTGCTGCTGGGCCCGGCGCGGGCGGGGCTGCTGCACGCCGACCCCCACCCCGGCAACTTCCGGCTCACGCCCGACGGCCGCTTCGGCATCCTCGACTTCGGCGCGGTGAACCGGCTCCCGAACGGAATGCCCCCCGCCATCGGACGGCTCCTCGGAGCGGCCCTGGACGGTGATTCCGAGACCGTGGCGGACGGGCTGCGCGAAGAGGGGTTCATCCGCGAGCGGATCCAGGTCGACCCCGACCAGCTGCTCGACTACCTGAGCCCTTTCGTGGAGCCGCTGCGCCACGAGGAGTTCCGCTTCGACAGGGCGTGGCTGCAGTCGCTCTTCAAGCACGTGAACGACCGCGAGCGCCCCGAGTGGACGATCAACCTCAAGGTCAACCTGCCGCCGGAGTACGTGCTCATCCACCGGGTGTGGTTCGGGGGCATCGGCGTCATGTGCCAGCTGGGGGGCGTGGTCCCGGCGGTGCAGGTCCTCTCCGACTTCCTTCCGGAGTTCGCCGAGGAGGAGCTGGAGGACTCCGAAGTCTCGTGACCGGGGACTTTCGACCCCTTCTTGCTGGGAAAGTGCTGCCATTGCGGTGACGCGCCGACCCCGCATTGCGAATTCTGTGGGAAGTGTGCGATAAATGCTGTGCGCGTCCACCTCGCGGTGGACGCAGCACTTTCCCCAGCTCATCGTGAGAGAGACGGCATGGCCACCAAGACCATCACCCACATCACCGACGACATCGACGGGACCTCGGAGGCCGAGACCGTCAAGTTCGGCCTGTGGGGCGCCACCTACGAGATCGACCTCTCCGAGGACAACCAGAAGAAGCTCGAGGCGGCCCTGGAGCCCTACCTCGCGGTGGCCCGCAAGGCGACCGGTGGCTCCGGCGTCCGCCGCGCCAGCACCTCGCGCAGCAGCGGTTCGTCCACGGGCGGCGCCGAGTACGACGCGAAGGCCGTCCGCGCCTGGGCCGCCGCCAACGGCGTCTCGGTGCCGGCGCGCGGTCGCATCCCCAAGACGGTGCTCGAGCAGTACCAGTCCGCCGCCAGCTGACAGCCCGACCGGCTGACCGGCCGACCGACTGACCGGCCGGCACGACGACGCAGCGCCCGCTCCCCTCGGGGGGCGGGCGCTGCGTCGTCGTCGCGGGGCTCAGCTCACGGCAGGACCAGGCCCTCGCGGGCGCGGGAGGTCACCTGCAGCGGCACGGTGACGCCGTCGCCCACCCACGCCGGCAGCAGCGCGGGACGCACGCTGGCGGTGAGGGTGACCTCCGCGGTCTGCCCGTCAGGGGTGCCGGTGGGGGCCGCCACGGCCAGCCCGAGCAGGTCCGCCGGCTGCGGCGTGCGGGCCAGCAGGGCCGTGGCGCTGCCGCGCACGCCCGCGTCGTCCAGGGGCACGCCCTGGCCGGGCAGCACGCCGTCGCGGTAGTAGGCGGCCTCGTCGAGGGAGTCGGCGGCGTCGAGCGCGGCGGAGTCGGCCACGGACAGCAGGTGGGTGCGCGCCAGGTGCAGCTCGGTGGCGGCCGCCCCGACGAGCACCAGGGCGACGACGACGACCGCGTCGACGACGACCAGCGGAGCGACCGAGCCCTCGTCGCCCCGCGCAGACAGACGCCGAGCAGACAGACGCCGAACCGTGAGACGCCGGGCCGCGAGGCGCCGCCTCATCGGCGGGCCGCCGTCGTCGTCGTCGCCCCCAGCGAGGAGAACCTGTCCACCACCGCTGTGCCGGTGGCCTCCACGGGCACCCTCGTGGGCACGGCGGAGCGCAGCAGCGGCGGGACGAACGGCAGCGGCACGTCCACCCGGACGGTCACGACGACGGCGGCGTCGGGCGCGAAGCACGCCGCCGCCTCGCAGGAGGTGGTGGCGGTGGCGTCGGCGGGGGTGAAGCCCTGGTCGGTGAGGGCCAGGTCGAGGGCCGCCTCGGCACGCCCGGGCGCTGCGGCCGCCGCGGCGGACGTGACGTAGGCCCGCGCCGCGGCGCGGGAGCCGGCTGCGGCGGCGTACGCGCCGGCCTGCAGCCGGGCGAGGGTGACCACCAGGTAGGCGACGGGGACCAGCAGGAGCAGCGCCAGCACGATGAACTCCACCGACGCGCTGCCCGCGTCACCTCCGGGCCCGCGCGCTGCGGCGCTGCGCAGGGCCGCGGCGCTCCGGCGCAGCCGCCTCACGGCAGCACCTCCACCAGGCCGTGTCCGCGCACCGTCATGGTGCCGCCGCCGAACCAGCCGACCAGCGGCAGCGGGACCGTGGCGGTGACCTCGACCACGTCGAGGCCGCCCTGGTGGACGTCGGCGGCGGTCACGTCGTCGGCGTAGGAGGCGGGCAGGGACGCGCCGATGAGCTCGCGGGCGCGCTGCGCGCCGTCGGCCGGGGTCCTGTCCGCCAGCGCCCCGAACCGGGCGCCCTCCCCCACGCAGTCGACGAGGGTGCCCCGCAGGTGCAGGGCCAGCCCCAGCTGCAGCAGGCTCGCGAAGAGCACCGAGACCAGCGCCATCACCATGACGCTCTCGGCGACCGCCGCGCCGGCGTCCCCGCGCGGGGCCCAGCGGTCCCGTGCCGGGGCAGCGGGGGCCAGCGTCACTTGACCGTCACAGCGGAGACGGCGCTCTGGAACATCTGGACCAGGAGCGGCTGGGCCACCGCGGCGAGCCCCACCACGATGCCCGCGGTCATGACCGTGACGAGCACCCAGCCGGGCACGTCACCGCGCTCGGCCTCGGTCCGGTCGCCGAGGCTCGCCGGCACGAGCAGCGCGCCCAGGGCGGTGGTGGCGGTCAGGAGCAGGGCGGTGAGACGGGACATCGGGTCCTCCGGGTTCTCGGTGGTGGTCAGGGCTGTCGGGTCGCGTGGAGCAGGTGGAGCAGCTGGAGCGGGGCGGGCGGCTGCGGGGCGGGCGGGGTCACGGGGACAGGCGCAGCACGGCCAGACCGGGGTAGACGGCGAAGAGGACGGTCACCGGGAGCACGAGGAACACCACCGGGATGATCATCGACAGCTCCTTGCGGCCGCCGGCCTCCACGAGCCGGCGGCGGGCCAGCTGGCGCACGTCCTGGGCCTGCGCCGCGAGCACGTCGGCCAGCGGCGAGCCGCGCTCGACGGCCACGGCGATGCCGTCCACGAAGCGGGTCAGCGGGGCCGCGGAGGTGCGCTCCCCCATCCGCGCGAGCGCCGCCACCAGGGGCGTGCCGGCGCGGGCGTCGGCGAGGGTGGTGCGCAGCTCTCCGGCCAGCTCGCCGCGGCAGCTGCGCGAGACCCGGTCGAGAGCGCCGACGGCGCCCTCCCCGGCGCCGACGGCGAGGGCCAGCAGCTCCGCGACGGTGGGCAGCTCGGACAGGAGGCGCTCCTCGCGCTGGCGGACGGCGCGGCCGAGCGCCTGGTCGCGGCCCAGCACCCCGCCCGCGGCGCCCACCGGCACGAGCAGCGCCGCGGCCAGCAGCGGTCCACCGCGGGCGACGACGGCGAGCGCCGCCAGCAGTCCCGCCGCTGCGCCGAGCGCTCCCCACACGACCTGCTCGGCGCGGTAGTGCTCCACGGTGGTGGCGCTGCCGGCCTGCAGGAGGCGGCGGGAGACGGCGGCGGTGCTGGGCGAGCGGCGTGCCGCGGCGCGGGCCAGCGGCGCCAGGAGCCCACCGGGTGAGGTGCCCAGGAGGCGGGCCAGCGCACCGGCGGGAGCCCGCCCGGGGGCGAGCAGCCGGGAGCCGCGCGGACGGTCCGCCAGGTGGGGGGCCAGGCGCGCGTCCAGCGAGGGACGGGCCCACGCCGGGACGCCGAGGAGCGCCAGCCACAGGCCGGCCCCGGCGACCAGGCCCAGCCCGGCGCCCAGCGGACTCAGCCCGGCCAGCCCGGTCAGCCCGGTCAGCCCGGTCAGCCCGGCCAGCCCGGTCAGCCCGCTCATCGGAGCACCCGCTCGTCCTCGGGCAGCCGGCTGACGCGACGCATGATGGCGTAGGCCAGCACGCAGCACACCGCCCCCGCGCCGATGACCAGCGCTCCCGCCGGCTCGCGGAAGGCGTCCACCGTGCCGGGCCGGGTGCACAGCAGGACCAGCACCACCCACGGCGCGGCGACGGCGAGGCGGGCGGTGGCCACGGTCCAGCTCTGCCGCGCGAGCAGCTCACCGCGGGTGCGGGCGTCGTCGCGCAGGAACGCGGACAGGGAGCGCAGCACGCGGCCGAGGTCGCTGCCGCCCACCTCGCGGGTCAGGCGCAGCGCCTCCACCACGCGGTCGGCCACCGGGTCGGCCAGGGCGTCCTTGAGCCGGTCCAGGGCGGGCAGGAAGCGGCCGGTGGCGCGGTGGTCGTCGGCGAAGTCGGCGAACGCCGGCCGCAGCGGCTCCGGGCCGTGCACCGCGAGCGCGGCGAGGGCCTCGGGCAGGGACAGGCCGGCGCGCACGCCGGAGGCGAGGTGGTCGACGGCGTCGGGCCACAGCTCCCGCACGGCGGCGGCGCGGCTGCGGGCGCGGCCGCGCAGGAAGGCCACCGGCCCCCAGGAGGCCCCGGCCCCGAGCGCCAGCGCCAGCACTGAGGAGCCGGACACCAGCAGGGCGGCCACCGCCACGGCCAGCGCGGTCGCGACGCAGGCGGCCACCAGCGACGCCAGCGGCAGCCCGGCCAGGCCAGCCGCCGCCAGCAGGTCCTCGCCGCGGGCGCGCAGCCCGGGACGGGCGCCGACCGCGTCGTCGTCGGCGGTGTCCTCCACCCAGCAGGCCCACCAGGCGCAGAAGAGGCCTGCGCCCAGCAGCAGGCCGGTCAGGGCGCCCACTCAGGCCTCCGTGCGCAGCAGCGCCGCGAGGTCGAAGCCGGCGCGGGCGAAGCGCTCCTCGTGCGGGGCGGTCCCGGTGCCGCGCACGAGGCGCGGGCTCCCGCCGTCGAGCACGGTGCCGAAGACGGTGCCGGTCTCGATGACGCCGCCCTCGACGCGCCCGGGCACGGCGAGCACCTCGCGGACGCGGCGGCGGCCGTCGGCCTCCAGCGCCACGTGCACCACGAGGTCCACCGCGGAGGCGACCGTGGGGACGACGAAGTCCGCGGTGACGTTGGGACCCGCCAGCAGCGGCAGCGTGCAGAGCTTGGTCACGGCCTCGCGGGCGCTGTTGGCGTGCACGGTGGCCATGCCGGGAAGCCCCGAGTTGAGCGCGATGAGCAGGTCCAGGCTCTCCGCCTGGCGCACCTCGCCGACCACGAGCCGGTCGGGGCGCATCCGCAGCGCCTCCTTGACCAGCCGCCGCAGCGTGATCTCCCCGGTGCCCTCCAGGCTGGGCTGGCGGCACTGCAGACCCACCACGTCCCGGCCGGCGAAGGCCAGCTCGAAGACCTCCTCCACCGTGATGACGCGCTCGCGGGAGGGGATGGCTGCCGAGAGGCAGTTGAGCATCGTGGTCTTGCCGGCCTGGGTGCCTCCCGCGACGAGCACGTTCAGCCCGGAGGCGACGGCGGCGTCCAGGAAGGCGGCGCAGCTGGCGGTGAGGGTGCCCAGCTGGACGAGGTGCTCGGTGCGGGAGGCCTTCACCACGAACTTGCGGATGTTCACCGCCCAGTGGCGGCGGGTGACGTCGGGGATGGCCACGTGCAGGCGGGCCCCCGACGGCAGGGCGGCGTCGACGAACGGGGAGCTGAGGTCGAGGCGGCGGCCGGTGGTGCGCAGCATCCGCTCGACGAGGTCGTGGACTGCGCTCTCGGTGAGGATCGTCGTGGTGAGCTCGGAACGGCCGCCGCGAGCCACGAACACCTTCCCGGGCTCGTTGATCCAGATCTCCTCGACCTCGGGGTCGTCGAGGTGCGCCTGCAGCGGACCGAACCCGGCGACGGCGTCGACGACGGCGCGCACGGTGCCGCTGCGGTCGGTCAGGCCGGGCAGCACGCCCTGCAGGGAGCGCTCGTCGTAGTCGGCGACGACCTCCTCCACGAGGCGGCGCACCACCTCGGCGTCGGCCGTGGGGTCCAGCGCGCGCCGGCGCACCAGCTCGCGGACCTCGTCTTCGACGATCGCGGTGGCCTCCACGCCCGTCCCTCCTCCCGCTCGACGACCCGTCGCCGCCGTCGGCAGCACGGCGCCGCCCAGGGGAGCCCACGGCTCTCGAGGACGGCGTGCTGCCGACGCTAGGCGGGGCCGCGCGGGCGGTGCTGGCGTCTGGGTGACGACCATGATCCGGTCTGGGCGTCCCCCGACCGAGAGACGACTGTTGATCACAGAGAGTAGTCACATGATCACCACGTACCCGGTCGAACCGGTCGCGACCGGGACAGGGCGGCGCGAAACGGGAGGCACCCCGCGAAGCGGACCGGCCGCTGAGCGCCCCGCGGTCCGGTCGTCCACAGGGCGGGACCCGGCGCCAGCGCGGACCCGCCCCGGCGCGGCAGGGTCATCGGGTGCGCCTGGAGATGACCGTCCGCGGTGCCGGGTGCGCCGCTCCCGGCACCGACGTCGTGGTGGAGGCACCCCCCGGCACCCGGCTGGGCCGGGTGCTCCTCGACCTCGCGGCCACGGCGGGGCTGCCGCCCCGAGCCACGGCCAGCGCCCTGGTCGGGCTGACCCCCGTGGACGAGGACGCTCCGCTGGGGGCACCACCGCTGCTGCGCGGCGCGCAGCTGGTGCTGGACGCCGCGGGGGCCGGGATCCGGCCCGGGGTGCGCGCGACGCCGTCGGGCGCGCTGCGGGTGCTCTCAGGCCCGGACGCGGGCGCCGCTGCCCCCGTGCCGCTCGGGCGCTCCTTCCTCGGCCGCGGACCGGGATCGCTGGTCCCGCTGACCGACCCCGCCACCTCGCGGCGCCACGTCGAGCTGGACCGCACCCCGGCGGGGACCCGGGTGCGAGCCGCCGCACCGGGCGGCGGAGCAGTGCTCGACGGCCGGTCGCTGACCGACGCGTGGACCGCCCTGCCATTCGGAGCGCTGCTGCAGGTGGGGTCCGGCGTGCTGGAGCTGGCTCCCCCGCGCGCCGATGAGGGGAGGCGCCCCGCCCCCGTCGTCCCGGACGGGACCGGCGGCCTGGACGTGAGGACGTCCGCCGCGGCCGCGGCGGTCCCCCAGCCCCCGGAGCCGGTGGAGGTCGAGCTCCCGGCGCCGCCGGTCCCGCGCCCCGCGACCCCGGTGGCCTGGGCCGCGGTGCTGGTGCCCGCGCTGGTGGCGGTGCCCCTGGCGGTCCTGTGGTCACCGATCGCACTGCTGCTGGCCGGGACGGGACCGCTGGTCGCCCTGGTCACCGCGGCCGTCGACCGGCGGCGCCGGCGTCGCGAGCACCGGCGCGCCCTGGAGGACCACCGCCACGGCCTCCACCGCGCGGCCGCCCGCGCGGACCGGGCGCTGGCCGTGGAGCGGGCCACCCTGGAGCGCCTGCACCCCGCCGCCGGTGCGCTGCCCGACCTGGCCGAGGGGCGGCTCTGGCCGCTCTGGTCGGGGCCGTCCGGGGAGGTGTCCCCGTCGGTGTCCCCGTCGGTGTCCGAGTCGGTGTCCGAGTCGGTGGGTGCCGAGGCCGGTCTCCGGGTCCGCCTGGGCACCGGTCCCGTCCCGAGCCGGGTGGTGGTGCGCCAGCCCGCCGCCGACGACCGGTCCGGTGGCGGTGCGGGCGGTGCGAGCGGGTCGGCGGTGGCGGAGGACGCCGACGGGGAACGGCTCGAGCACGCCGCCGGACCGGTGGTCGTGGACCTCGCGGGGCTGCGGCGCGTGGTCGTCCTCGGAGACGCGGAGGCGGCGCGCTCCGCCGCGCGGGCCCTCGTGTGCCAGCTCGCCGTGCTGCACCCGCCCCACCGTCTGGCCCTGCGCCTGGAGACCGCCACCACCGGCGGCGTCTCCCGCGCGTGGGGGTGGGGGCGGTGGCTGCCCCACGTGACCTGCTCCGGCCCTGCGCCCGCGGTCCCGTCGCCGTCCCCGCCGTCCCGGGTGCACGTGCGCGTCGTGGACGGCCTCGGCGACGCCGGCGCGGTCCCGCCGGCGACCGCTCCCGACGACGGTGCGGGCACCACCGTCGTCGTCCTCACCGACGGCGCCGACGAGCGAGCGCTCGACGGCGCGGACGCCGTCCTGCGGGTGGACGCGGGCGGACGTGCCGTCTGGTCGGCCGCGGGCGCCGCCAGGCCCCTCGTGGTCGACCTCCTCACGCCCGAGCGCGCCGAGCGGGTCGCCCGCGCCCTCGCCCCGCTGCGCACCCACGACGCCGACCGGGGCGGTGAGGTGGCGGCGCCGCCGCTGACCGCCCTGCTCGCCGCGGCCACGGGCGCTGACCCGCTGGACCCGCGCTCGCTCACCCGCCACTGGGACGCCCGCCGCGGCGCGGCCGCGGCCGTGCCGGTGGGAGCGCTGCCCGGGGGCGTCCCCTGGATGCTCGATCTCGACCGGGACGGTCCGCACGCCCTCGTGGCGGGCACGACGGGCGCGGGCAAGAGCTCGCTGCTCGTGGCGTGGCTGCTCGCTCTGGCGGTGGTGCTGCCCCCGGAGGAGCTGTCCGTGGTGCTCGTGGACTACAAGGGCGGCGCCACGGCCGGTCGGCTGAGGGGGCTCCCCCACCTCGTCGGGTCCGTGACCGACCTCGACGAGCACCTGGCCCAGCGGGCGCTGACCTCCCTCACCGCGGAGGTGCGCCGCCGCGAGCGCGTGCTCGCCGAGCACGGCGCGGTGGACCGCGCCGAGCTGCTGCGTTTGCGGCCGAACGGTGCGCGCCTGCTGCCGCGGCTGCTGGTGGTGGTTGACGAGGTGAGGGTCCTCGTGGACGAGGTGCCCGACCTGGTGCCGGGGCTGGTGCGCCTGGCCGCGGTCGGTCGGTCGCTCGGCGTGCACCTCGTGCTGGCCACGCAGCGCCCGGCGGGCGCGGTCAGCGCGGACGCGCGGGCCAACACCAACCTGCGCGTCGCGCTGCGGGTGCGCGACGCTCCGGACTCGGTCGACGTCCTGGACGACCCGGGCGCGGCCCACCTGCCTCCGGACCGTCCGGGGGCGGCGCTGGTGCGCTGCGGCGGCCGCGACCTGGAGCGCGTGCAGGTGGCCTCGCTGGTGCGCCACCCGCCTCGGCCGGTCCGGGTGCTGGTGGGGGCTGCGGGTGGTCCGGCGGACGGCGCCGGAGCGGGCGCGGGCGCTGTGGACGAGGTGCCGCTGCTGGTGGCTGCGCTGCGCGAGGCCGCGCGCGGCCGGGACGTCCCGCGCAGCGGTGCCCCCTGGATGCCGGCCCTGCCGGACCTCCTGCCCTGGGGCCACCCCCGCGACGTCCCAGGCTGCGAGGACGGTGAGGACGGTGAGGACGGCGGGGGCGGTGGACTGCCGCTGGGGCTCCTCGACGAGCCCGAGCTCCCCGCCCAGCGCGTGCTGCGCTGGAGCGGGACCGCTCCGCTGGCGGTGTGCGGCGGGCCGGGCTCGGGGCGCACCTCCCTGCTGCGGTGGCTGGCGGCCGCGAGCACCCGCGCGGTGCACCTGGTGGGCGACCGGACCGAGCTGCCCGGGCTGACGGGGCTGGCGGCGCTGCCGCAGGTGGCAGCCGTCGTGGACCCCGACGACGGCGAGCACCTCGTCCGGGTGCTGCAGCACCTCACCGACGTGGTCCGCGACCGGGCCGGCGCGCACCGGGACGGGCTGCCGCTGCTCCTGGTGGACGGCGCCGACCGCGTGCTGGCGGGGCGGGCCGCCCGCGGCCAGCGGCACGAGGCCGAGGCCGCCGCCGACCTGCTCGCCGGGCTGGTCGCCGCGGGTGCCCCCGTGGTGCTGGCGTGCGACGCGGCGGCGCTGTCCTCCCGGGCGCTGGCGGCCGTCCGCGAGGTGCTGCTCCTGGCGCCCGCCGACCGCAGCGCCGCGGTGCTGGCCGGTGTCCCCTCGTCCGCGACCCCGGTCCACTGGCCGCCGGGGCGAGCGCTGCGGCTGCGTCCCGGCCCCCTGCGGGAGTGCCAGCTGCCGCTGCTGGACCTGGCGCTCCCAGCGCACGCGTCACCGACGGACGAGAGGTCGCAGCCGGACGAGACGGCGCAGCCTGCACCGAGCGGGGAGCGCGACCGCGGTCCCGGTGCCGTCGACCGGGTGCCCGCGCTGCCGGACCACCTGCCGCTCACCGCGCTGCGCGCCCTGCCCGGCGAGACCGGCGGCGCCTCACCGGGTGCCGCGGGGTCGGGCGCGGACCGGTCGTCGCTCACCGTGGGGGTCGGCGGTCTGCGCGCGGACGCGGTGCACCTGCCGCTGCCCTCCGGAGCCGGGGCCCTGGTGGTCGGGCCCGCGGGGTCGGGGCGGTCGAGCGCGCTGCACCTGCTGGCGGTGCAGGCCGCCGCCACCGGGCGCCCGTGCGTGCTCGTGCGGCCCCGGCAGCCGCTGCCCGGGGAGGTGGCTCACGACCTCCCCGGCTCCGTCGTGGTGCGCGGGTCGGACGCAGCGGCCGGGCGGGCCCTCCTGGCGGCTCTGGCGGCGGCGACCCCTGCTGACGACGCCGGTCCCGAGCAGGTCCCGCTGGTGCTCGTCGACGACGCCGAGGTGCTGCTCGGCAGCCCCCTGGAGGCCCTGCTGCTCGACCTCGCTGACGGCGACGGACCCGCGTGCGCGCTGGTGGCGGCGGGGACCAGCGGCCTGCTGCCGTCGCACCGCGGGGTGGCGGCGGCCCTGCGGCGCCACCGCACCGGCCTGCTCCTGCACCCGCTCGTCCCGGGGGACGCGGAGCTGCTCGGCGCTAGGCCGCCGGTCGTGCGCAGCGGGCCGGCGGGGCGGGCGGGCCTGGTGAGGGCGGGCGCGCTCGTCGTCGTCCAGCTCGCGCAGCCGTGAGCCCTCAGCAGGTGCTCAGCGACGGGCCAGGTGCACCACGAGGCCCCGGTGGTCCGTGGCGCCCACGGTGACCACCTGCGCGGACAGCACCCGCCAGGTGCGCCCGTCGACGAGCACGTGGTCGATCGGGGCGGCCAGCAGCTGCGGCACCGTGGAGGGCCACGTGCCCAGGCCCCCGGCGCCGGCGGCAGCGGCCGCGTCCACGCAGGGCCCGAGGTCGCGCAGACCGGGGTGGTCCAGGGTGGCGTTGAAGTCGCCGGCGACCACGGCACCCGGTGCCGCTGTGCAGGCCGCGACGGCGCGGGGGACGTCGGAGCGCCACCGCTGGACCATCCCGTCCTGCGGGACGGGAGCGACCGGGTGGACGGCCACCACGGGGCCGGGCAGGGTCGGCGCGGACGCGGCCACGGCGGCGAGCTCCACGGCGGGGGCCGGCGCGGCAGCCGGCGTCCCGAGCCGGTCGGCCACGAGCAGGCTGGTCGCGTGCGTCGGGTCCGGCGAGGTGGTGGCCGTGGAGGCGCTGTACCCGCGCCCCTGCTCGCCCAGCAAGGACACCACCTGCTGCGCGGTGGTGGCGGGTGTCTCCGGGAGCACCACGACGTCCGCCCCCGCAGCCGCCACCGCCACCGCCACCTGCTGGGCGTCCGCTCCCCCGTGCTCGGTGTTGAGGCTGAGGACCACGAGGTCCGCACCGCCCGCGGGCGGCGCCTCAGGCAGCACCCCGCGGGCCACGAGCACGCCCGCGTGGACAGCGGCGGCCAGCACCAGCCCGGCGGCCAGCACCGCGGTGGCGCTTGGACGACGGCGCGGACCGCGGCGCCGACCGCGGCGCGGACCGCGATGCCGGAGCACGAGCCGGGCGAGGGCGCGCAGCGCGAGCACGAGGCCGGCCGAGACGAGCAGGCCGACCGCGAGGACGCCGCGGAACGGCAGCAGCTGAGCCAGCGGCACGGTCCCCGCCAGGCCCGCGGCCCCCGGCAGCGCGGTGGCCAGCGCGGTCACCACCAGGGCGGTTACCACCACCAGCGCCAGCGCGCGCGGGGCGGTGGCTCGCGGGCGGCTCCCGGTCTGCCGCGGAGCAGCGGCGCCAGGGCGCTCTGCGGGGCTCTCGGCGGGGGCGTCGGTGGGAGCGTCGGTGGGGGCGCCACCCGGCTGCTGCACGACCTCTACGGTGCCACCCACGGGCGGCTCACCGGGGGCAGACCACCCGCACGGCCGTCCGCCGCGGTGCGAGACGATCACGGCTGCGGCACGAGAAGACCAGTGGCAGATGACCAGCACGACAGCACCAGCACGGAGGGACGAGCACGTGGCACCGAGGACCAGGGTCCGCTGGGCGGGACCGGCGGACGTCGAGGCCATCGACGCGCTGATCCGGCAGCTGGCGCTCTACGAGCGCGAGCCCGACGCCGTGGAGGCCACCCCGGAGGACCTGCGCGCCGCCCTCTTCGGCCCCGACCCGCGGGTGCGGGCCCTGGTGGCGGAGGTCTACGAGGGCGAGGCGTGGGTGGTCGCGGGCACCGCCATCTCCTTCACCACGTACTCCACCTGGACCGGCCGCCACGGCACCTGGCTGGAGGACCTCTTCGTCAAGCCGCAGCACCGCGGTCTGGGGCTGGGGCGGGCCCTGCTGTCCGCGCTCGCCGCCGAGGCCGTGGCCAGCGGCCACCGGCGCCTGGAGTGGTCGGTGCTGGACTGGAACACCCCCGCGCAGGCCGTCTACACCGCCATCGGCGCCCAGCCGCTGGAGGAGTGGACGCGCTGGCGCCTGGCGGGCCCGGAGCTGGAGGCGCTCGCCGCGGCCGGCACCGTGCCGGAGGGTCCGGCGCGCTGATGCGCCGGACCGCCGCGCCGGACCGTCGCAGCGGGGGCTGCGCCGGGTGGTGCGGCCCACCTGCGCGCGCCCGCGGGCGGGTGCGACGATGACCGCCTCGACGACGTGACGGCCGTCTGACGGCTGCGCGACGACGACACCACCGAGCACGACCGACCTGCAACGACCACGACCGACCACGACGCGGTGCCGCCACGGGCTGCGCGAGCCGACCCGAGGAGGCGACGACGTGACAGCTCCAGCAGACCGGCGCACGGCCGCCGGCGGCGGCCCGGTGCCCGGGCCAGCGGACGCGGCACCGACGGGTGACCGCGTCGAGCTGGTGGTGCCCGCGGCCCCGGAGTACCTGTCCGTGCTGCGCACGGCGACGGCGGGGCTGGCCGCGCGCCTGGACCTCACGATCGACGAGATCGAGGACCTCCGCATCGCCGTCGACGAGGCCTGCGCGCTGGTGCTGGGCCCGCAGGCGCTGGACGGCTCCCCCGACCTGCACGCCGTGGAGCCGGGTGCGGCACGCGACGCCGGTGCCCCCGTCCTCACCGCCCGCTTCGACCTCGTGGCCCCGGGGATGCAGGTCGAGGTCAGCGGCCCCGCTCAGACCCTGCCGACCCGCGACAGCTTCGCCTGGGCGGTGCTGGAGGCGCTGGTCCACGGGCTGGAGACCGGCCGCGACGAGGCGGGGCGCCACTGGATCCGCCTGCGCCACGACGGGCCCGGGCGCGGGTAGCGCGGACCCGCTGTGAGCGCGCAGGGCCCTGAGGGCTCCCCCTCCTCGCTGGCGCAGGCCACCGTGCCCGAGCAGAACCCGGGCCCCCACCCGGACCTGCCGCCCGCGCTGCTGGAGCTGTCGCGCCTGCCCGAGGACGACCCGCGGCGCACCGCGCTGCGCCACCAGGTGGTGGAGTCCCACCTGCCGCTGGTGCGCCACCTCGCCCGGCGCTACGCCGACCGCGGCGAGCCCATGGACGACCTGGTGCAGGTGGGCACCATCGGCCTGCTCAAGGCCGTGGACCGCTACGACCCCGAGCGCGGCGTGCCCTTCTCGGCGTTCGCGGTGCCGACCGTGCTCGGGGAGATCCGGCGCCACTTCCGCGACCGCGGGTGGGCGGTGCGCGTGCCGCGCCGGCTGCAGGAGCTCTCGCGCGCCCTCGCCGACGCGCGTACGGACCTCACGCAGGAGCTGGGCCGCGCGCCCACCGTCGCCGAGCTGGCCGAGCGCGCCCAGGTGGACGAGGACGCCGTGCTGGAGGGCATGGAGTCGGCCGGGGCGTACACCACGGTGCCGCTGGACACCGGCGAGGTCGACGCCCCCGGCGCCTGGCTGGCCACGGACGACGAGGCGCTCAAGGTGGTCGAGGACCGGGAGGCGCTGCGTCCCCTGCTGGCGCGGCTGCCCGCCCGGGAGCGGCGGATCATCGCGCTGCGCTTCGTGCGGGGGATGTCGCAGTCGCAGATCGCCGAGGAGGTCGGCATCTCCCAGATGCACGTGTCCCGGCTGCTCTCCCGGACGCTGGCGACCATGCGCGCCGAGCTGGGCGGCGACGGCTCCGAGGCCTGACCGCCTGGACGGTCCTGCGCGAGCCGGTCAGTGGACCGGCGGTCCCGGTGACTCGTCGTCGCCGACCCACACCGACACCGGGCGCGAGGCGAGGCACACGCCCGCGGCGACCGCCAGCAGCACGAACGCCACCGCCACCGGCCACAGCGGTCCGGTGACCAGCGGGGCGGTGAGCACCACCTGGAACAGCTGCCAGGTCAGCAGGGGCGCCCGACCCCAGCGGCGCCCGGCCAGCAGCGCCCGGGCGCACAGCGCCAGCCCGACAGCGAGCGCCGTGGCCACGACGGCGGTGGCCACGGCGCCGGTGGGGAGCGCAGCCGCGCCCCTGCCCAGCTCGACGCCGTAGAAGACGACCACGGCGGCCAGCGCCAGCACCTCCACGGCGACGACCCCGACCGCCACCAGCAGCGCCGTCGGCCGCCCCACGCCCGTCACGCGACTGCCCTCCACGTCCTCGACCACGCTCCGCTGATGATCCGGTCACCGCCTGCTAGCGCCGCACTGCCGACATCCGTTCCCGGTTGGCGGAACACTGCGCGGTGCTCCACCGTTGGACTGATCAGAGCACGTGGTGTCGCGACGGGGCTCCGGCAGCGTCATAGCACCACGCAGAACCGCACCCGACACCCCGTGGGTGACTCGCCGCAGATGACCCTTGTGCAACGCAGCGGACTCTGTGACGATACCTGCGGACGGGGCGCCACTGAGCGCCCCATATACGTGTTCGGACTCGTGAACCGCTTCACAAGAGCGGCGCGACCGGACGACACCCCGATCCACTGAGGAGCTCACTGATGGACTGGCGGCACCGCTCAGCGTGCCTCGAGGAAGACCCCGAGCTGTTCTTCCCGATCGGCAACACGGGCCCGGCCCTGCTGCAGATCGAGGAGGCGAAGGCCATCTGCCGGCGCTGCGACGTCGTGGAGACCTGCCTGAAGTGGGCGCTGGAGAACGGACAGGACTCCGGCGTCTGGGGCGGGCTCTCCGAGGACGAGCGCCGCGCGCTCAAGCGCCGCACCGCGCGCGCCCGCCGCGCCGGCTGAACGAGCCGCACCAGCACCTCGAGCGCTCCGCTCGCGCGAAGGGCCGTCCCCACCGGGGGCGGCCCTTCGCCGTCCCCGGTGACCGCAGGCGCTGCTCACGCGGTGGCGGCGGCCGGGGCCCGGTCCCCGCGGGGCTCGTGCAGCTCGGCGTTGACCACGACCTCCGCACCGCCCTCGGGACGGTTGCGCCACACGATGCTGCCGCGCAGCTCCCCCTGCACCAGCGCCTGCACGATCTGCGAGCCCAGACCACCGGCGTGCGGGGAGAAGTCGGCGGGCAGGCCCGCGCCGTCGTCGGCGACGGTGGCCACCAGCGCCGTCCCGTCGCGCTCGGCGCGCACCTCCACGCGGCCGTCGCCGCCGCGCAGCCCGTGCTCCACGGCGTTGGTGACGAGCTCGGTGAGCACGAGCGCCAGCGCCGTCGCGTCCTCCGCGCCCACCTGGCCGAAGGTGCCGATGCGCCGGACGCTGGCGGCGCCGTGGCTGGCGGCGAGGCTGCCGATGAGCTGCAGGCCGCGGTCCATGACGTCGTCGAACTCGACGACCTCCTCGAACCCCGCCGACAGGGTCTCGTGCACGAGGGCGATGGTGCTGACCCGGCGCATCGCCTCCTCCAGCGCCGCCCGGCCGGCGTCGGACTCGATGCGGCGCGTCTGCAGCCGCAGCAGCGCCGAGACGGTCTGCAGGTTGTTCTTCACCCGGTGGTGGATCTCCCGGATGGTGGCGTCCTTGGTGAGCAGCTCCTGCTCGCGGCGGCGCAGCTCGGTGACGTCGCGGCACAGCACCAGCGCGCCGGTGCGGACGCCCTCCTCCAGCAGCGGCACCGCGCGCAGCGACAGCGCCGCCTGGCGCGACTCGACGTCGCAGCGCCACGGCGCCCGCCCGGTGACCACCAGCGGCAGGGTCTCGTCCACCTGGTGGGTGCTGTCCAGGCAGCTGGCGGTGACCTCGGCCAGGGAGCGGCCCACGAGGTCCCCGGTGAACCCCAGGCGGCGGTAGTCGGAGCGGGCGTTCGGGCTGGCGTAGACCACCACGCCCTCCACGTCGAGGCGGACCAGCCCGTCCCCGACGCGCGGTGCGCCGCGACGGGTGCCCGTCGGCGCGCCCTGGTGCGGGAAGGTCCCCTCGGACACCATCCTGGCCAGCGCGTCCGCGCACTGCAGGTAGTTGCGCTCCAGCCGGGAGGGCGCGCGCGGCACGGACAGGCTCGTGTCGCGCGACATGACCGCGATGACGCGGCCCTGCCGCACCACGGGCACGGTCTCCTCGCGCACCGGGGAGCCGTCCAGCCACTCCGGGTCGTGGTCGCGGCAGATGCGCGCCTCGGCGAACGCCCTGTCCACCTGCTCGCGCTGGCCGGGGGCGATGTGCGTGCCCACGACGTCCTCGTCGTGGACGGTGACACCGGTGCTGGGACGGCAGTGGGCGACGACGACGAAGCCGCCCTCGCGGTCCGGCACCCACAGCAGCAGGTCGGCGAAGGACAGGTCGGAGAGCATCTGCCAGTCACCGACGAGCAGGTGCAGCCACTCCTCGTCGGCGGCGTCGAGCACTCCCAGCCTGCGCACGAGCGAGCTCAGGGTCGGCACGCGCCAACCCTAGAGGCAGCACGCGGCGACTCAGGGGGGGCCGTCCGCGACACCGGGCCTACGGTGGGACGGTGCGCCTCGACGTCCTGCTCCGCTACCCCGGCGACCCGCGGCGCGTGGCGCAGCTGCTCTCCGACCCGGCGGTGCTGGACCGGCTGCTCACCGCCAGCGACGCCCTCTCCCACGAGGTGGACGTGACCGGCGGTCCCGAGGGCCGGTTCGTGGTGGTGGTGGAGCGGGTCCTGCCCACCGACGAGCTGCCCGACGTCGCGCGCCGGTTCGTGGGCGCGTCGATGCGGCTGCGGCAGGTGGACACCTGGGAGGTGCCGGAGGCGGACGGCTCCCGGAGCGGGACCACGGAGCTGGAGGTGCCGGGCGCGCCCGTGCGCGCCCGCGCCACCACGGCGCTGCGGCCCGTGCGGACGGGCGTGGTGCCCGGCCGCGGCGTGCACACCGAGCACTCCGTGAGCGGCACGCTGACCGCGTCGGTGCCGCTGCTGGGCGGGAAGATCGAGAGGGCGGCCGAGGAGCCCCTCGTGCGGGCGCTGCGCGACCAGGAGCGCGAGATCGCCCAGCTGCTCGGCTGAACGGTCAGGCCGGTCGGGTCAGCTCGGCGGCGAGCGCCTCGAGCTCGGAAGCGTCGTACCAGAGCAGGTCGTGGCCCTGCGCCCCGTCCACGGCGAACGCGGCGTCCTCGTCACCGGCGTCCGCGGCCGGCAGGGCCGCCGCCGCGGCGGCCACGTCGGCGGCCGCCTCCGCCTCGTCCACGTGGGCGCTGACCACGGCGGTCAGCGCCAGCGGCCGGGCCAGCTCGACGCGGGAGAGGGCCTCGGCGGGGTCGTCCTCCCCCACCGCGCGGACGGTCACCTGGGAGCCGGGGACGTCGGCTGCGAGCACCAGCCGCCGGGCCGGGGCGCCCTCATCGCCGTCCGCCCCCGCCGCTGCTGCGGAGGTGCGCCCGGCGATGAGGCGCAGGGAGGAGTCGGCGGCGTCCAGCATCGCCGCGAGCTCCAGCTCCTCGGCGTCGCCCTCGGTGTAGTGCTCGCGCAGCGCCGGGGTGACGGCGTGCACCGGGGTCCCCTGCGGCAGCTGCCCGCTGCGCAGGCAGTCCCCGAGCTGCTCCGGCCGCAGGGCGGCGTACACGCGCTCGGACGGGCTGCTGGCGGAGGGACTCACCCGCGCATCCTGGCCCACGCGGGGCGGCGGCTGCGCGCAGGGGCCGTGCGGTCGTCCCGGGGGCCGCGGCGCGCACCGCGCGGGCGTCCCGCGCCACCGCCTGCGCCCCCCTCGGCTCCCGCGCCGTCCTCGCCGTCCTCCTCGGCGCGGGCCCGGCGCGCCGAGGCCACGAGGTCGGCGGCGAGGGCCGCCAGCGCCGCTCGCGCGGGCGAGCCGGGAGCCGACTCGCGCAGGGTGCGGCCCGTGAGCAGCGCGGTGTCGCACGCGGCGCGGTCGTCGGGGACCAGCACCGCGTCACGGACGCCGGCGTAGCGGGCCAGCGCCTCGGTCACGCGAGCGGCGGGCCCGTGCCCGACCGCTGCGGACCTGACCTTGGTCACCACGGTGCGGCGCCGCTCCACGGCGTCCGGCTGCGCCTCGGCGAGGTCGGCCAGGGAGCGGACCAGCCGCTGCAGGCCCACCGGGTCCGCCTGGCCCACCACGAGCACCTCGTCGGCCGCGGCCAGCGCCGTGGTGGTGGCCGCGTTGCGGCGGGGCGCCGCGGTGTCGAGCACCAGCTCCTCGTCCTGCTCCAGGGGCGCTGCGCAGTCGACGACCGTCCAGGCGGCCGCCGAGCGGCACGTGGCCCACAGCTCCTCGAGCGCGGCGGCGCCCAGCTCGTGCCAGCGCTCAGCGCGGGGCAGGCCGGTGAGCACGGACATCCGCGGCAGCGCGGCGGGGGCCAGCTGCAGGAGCCTGCCCGGGGTGAGCGTGCCCGCGGCGGCGGCGCGGCAGGCGGCGGCCACCCCGGCGGTCTCGTCGAGCAGGCCGAGCACCTGCGCGGCGCTGGCGGCCCACGTGTCGGCGTCCACCAGCAGCACCTGCTCGCCGAGCGCCGCCAGCTCCGCGGCCACCGACACCGCGACCGTGGTGCGACCGGGTGCCCCCGGGGCGCCCCACACGGCGAGGAGCCGGCCCGGCCGGCCCGGCAGCCCCGCTGCGCGGGGCCCGTCGTCGTCCTCCCAGGACGCGGGGGCGGGACCGCCGGGTCCGGAGCTGACGCCGGTCGCGTCCACCCGCTCCACGGCAGGGACGGGCGCGGGGGCCGGCAGCACTGCTCGTACGCGCGGCCCACTCCCCGCCTGGTCCGTCTGGCCCGCCTGGCCCGCCTGGCCCGCCGGGTCCGCCAGGCCCGCGACGGCAGCCGTGACGACCGCGGCCACCTCCTCCCCGGACGCGCCGGCCGCCACGTGCCGCACCACCCCGAGCGCCACGAGCCGTGCCGCCGCGGCGGTGGCTCCGGTGGCGGGCAGCACCCCGACCACCGCGGTGGCCTGGGCGTCCAGGCGCGCGAGCGCCTCCCGGTCGAGGCGGTGCAGGTCCGCGGAGACCAGGGCGGCGCGGCCGTGACCGGCGGCGCTGGCCGACAGGAGCTCGCCGAGGTCAGCGCACCGGCGCACCACGGCGACGGCGGAGGTGCGCTCCAGGGCCGCGACCAGCTGCGCCTCCTCGGGCCCCGGGACGGCGGTGAGCAGCGGGAGCGGCGACGCGCCGCGGCGCGGGACCCCGGACACTCAGCGTCCCGCCGGGGACGAGCCGGGCACCAGCACCAGCGACACGGTGGCGCCGTCGGCGAGGGCCTGCAGCGCCTGCTGCAGCTGCGCCGGCGGCAGCTGTACCTGCACCTGGCCCCCGCGGCCGGTGGCGAAGGAACCGCTGTCGGTGACGACCTCCTGCACGACCGCGCTGGCGGCCAGCTGGCGCGGCCCGCTGGCCGCGCCACCGGTGCCGTCACCGGCCGTCGCGCCGGTCGTGACGGGCGTGACGGGGACCACCGCGCCGCGGGTCGGCGCCGGGGTCACCCACACGTCCACGAGCGACCCGGCCACCAGGCCCGAGGGCAGCGCCCCGCTCACGGGCAGGCCGACCGGGCGCGTGGTCAGGGCCGACGCGCTGCCGACCGCGGTCCGCGGCAGCAGGTCGCCTGAGGTCACCTCGCGCAGGGCCACCGCGCCCTGGGCCGGCGGCTGGTCGGCGCTGAGGTACCCGCCCACGCCGTCCGCCAGGTGCACCCGGACCGCCCGCACGTCCGCGGCGGTGATCGCCTGACCGGGCACCAGCGTGTGCGCCGCGACCCACACCGGGACCGTCGAGTCCGCGGCGGAGACCACCCTGGCGCCCGCCAGCACCGAGGCGAGCACCAGCACCAGGCCGACGACGAGGCGCGGGTCCCGCCACGACGGTGCGCGCAGGCGCGCCGCGGGCGGTGGGGTCGGGACGAGCAGCGCTGTCGGTCGGACGGCGGCCATGGCGGCTCCTGGCGGTGCGGGGGGGCGGGCGGGGGGGGCGGGCGGGTGGGGCGTCACGGAGCGTGGCAGCCGGAGGGGGCCCGGTCCGAGTCCGTGGAGGCCCGATCCGTCCGACCGGGTGGCGGACGCCCCTGGTCGGATGATCTTCCCTGGGTCTCCCGGGCGGGAGACGGCACTGTCCGCAGCACCTGGTCACTGCGGGTGATCGCCTGGGGAAGGAGCCCCACCCCTCGCCCTCTGCATGGGAGCATCCGGGGGTGGCCGCGCGCTTCATGACCCTCGCCGACGTGGCCGAGACCCTCCAGGTCTCGGCCGCGCAGGCGTACGCGCTGGTGCGCAGCGGGGAGCTGCCCGCCATCAAGGTCGGCGGCCGCGGGCAGTGGCGCGTGGAGATCTCGGTCCTCGAGGACTACATCCAGGGCAAGTACGCCGAGACCCGCGCCCTGGTGGCCACGCACTCCGACCTGGGCGACCTGGGCGACCTCGGAGAGCTCGCCGAGCTCGACGGCACCGGGAGCCTCCCGCGCGGCTGACGCCGCAGCCGCGCCACCGTCAGCCCGAGCGGCGCAGGCACGTCAGGGCCGGCAGCGGCACGGTGACCACGCCCCGCACCGACCCCGGGCGGCGGGCCTCGTCGACCGCGTGACGGGCCAGGTCGAGGTGGTCGGCCCCCACGCGGTCCACGGTTCCCGTGAGCACCCCGCCGGCATCCCCTCGCAGCCAGATGCGCACCGCTGAGCGGTCGCGCGCCACACCCCGCAGGACGGAGGCCAGGCCCAGTCGCCGCTCGACGGCACCGGGGGGCGCCGCCAGCGAGCGGGTCAGACCGTCGAGCAGGAGCACGGCGGCCGTCGGCACCAGCGCCTCCCCCGCCGGATCCTCCACGAGCAGCCAGTCGGGCCCGGCGCCCCGCAGGACGCCGTCCACCGCCTCGCCACCCGCCAGGCGCAGCGCGACGCGCTGACCCAGGGCGGCTCGCAGCCGGTCGCGCAGCTCCACGCTCGCGACCTCAGCGCGCACGCGCTCGGCGTGCATGGCGCTGACGTCGTCGTCGGCGGCGTCGAGCTGGGCCTCCAGGTCGGCGAACAGAGCGTCCCAGCGCATGAGCACACGGTAGGGGCGTTGCTCCCTGCAGCTGCCGGCATCCACAGGCCGGGCGTCGGGACCCACCCGAGCCACCGCGGTCGTGCATGATCCGCGCATGCCATCAAGCGACAGCAAACTGCATCAAACGCAGGCAAGCGCATGAGAAGAGCGGGATCCTGGACCGGGCCGCTGCTGACCGCCTCGGCCACCGCGGCCCTGGGGTCCGCTGGCGCCCTCCTCGCCGCGGGTGCCGTGCGCGACCTCGGACGCACCCCCGCTGACGTGGACTCCGTGGTGGCCGCGCTCGCCGGACTGGCCCTCGGCGTGCTGCTGCTCGTGTGGTGCGCTGGCGCCGCGGCCACCGTCGGCGCCGCCCTGGTCGGCACCGCCAGCACGGCGGGCACTGCGCTGAGGGCCGTCGCCGGCGCGACCACGCCGCTCCTGCTCCGCCGACTGCTCGCGGCAGCGCTCGGCGCGGCGGTGCTCGGCGGCGTGACCGGTCCCGCCCTCGCCGCCGTCCCCCCGGCCGCCAGCACAGCGCCGACCGCCGCCGGCCTCACGTGGCCCGCGGCCCCGGCACCCGCCACCGCGCCAGCCACCGCGCCGACCACCGCGCCGACCACGCCGGCGTCGTCCCCTCCAGCTCCGGCCACGACGACGAAGCCGACGACGACTACAGCGACGGCGACGGCGACGGCGAGCGAGCCGGCTCGCGCGACGGGCCCGTCCGGGCAGCGCGACCAGCCGGGCCGCACCGAGGTGGTGGTGCGCGCGGGCGACACGCTCTGGTCCATCGCCGCCGGCCACCTGCCCGCCGGCAGCACGCGCGCCGCCGTCGCGGCGGCGTGGCCGCGGTGGTACGCCGCGAACCGGGCGGTCATCGGTGCCGACCCGGACCACCTGCGTCCCGGGCAGCGGCTGGTGGCACCGTGAGCGCGACCAGCGCGGCGAGCACCGCGCCTCCCGCACCTCCCGCAGCCCCCGCACCCGCCGCTCCGCCCGTGCTGCGCGTCGTCCCGGCGCCGCGCTCGGAGCCGAAGGCCCTCGGGGCGCCGGTCGAACGGCGTCGTCCTCCGGTCATCGCCCTGCAGGGGGTGCTGCCGCTCGTGCTCGACGGCAGGCTGCCGCGGGGGGTCGACCCCGCCGTCGCTCCGCGCCCGACGGCGTCCTCCTCCCTGCCCGACCCCGAGCCCCTGTGCGGGGGCCTGGTGGTGGCGGCCGTCGAGGTGCTCGCGGGGGCCCGCCCCGCGGCCCAGCTCCTGCGCTGGCTGACCGCCGACGTCTACGCCGGTCTGCAGCAGCGCGCGGCGCTGACGCAGCGGGTGCACGGGAGGCGCCGCCACACCCGCGCCGTCGTCCGCCGGGTCCTCGCCAGCTCCCCGCGCGACGGGGTCGTGGAGGCAGCTGTGGTGGTGCGGGACGGGGAGCGGGTGCGCGCAGCAGCGCTGCGGCTGGAGGGCGTGGACGGGCGCTGGCGCGTCACCGCCCTCCAGATCGGCTGAGGATCCAGCCGATCTCGAGGGGGGTGCCCGCGAGCGGTGCGGACGAGCCCGGTCAGGCCTTCTTGCGGGCCCGCCGCTCGCGCCGGCTGCCGCCCTCGGGAGCGCCTCCGGTGACCTCGACGTCTCCGTCGGCCGAGGGCGCCGTGTACTGCAGCTGCTGCGGGGCGCCCCCGCCGTCCAGGCCGGGAGCCACCAGGGCCGGGGCCTGCTCGCCCGCGACCGCCGCGTCGTCGTCGCGGACCAGCTCCTCGGGCACCTGCACCTCGAGGTTGAAGACGTACCCGACCGACTCCTCCTTGATGCCCTCGAGCATCGCCTGGAACAGCTGGTAGCCCTCGCGCTGGTACTCCACGAGCGGGTCGCGCTGCGCCATGGCGCGCAGCGAGATGCCCTCCTGCAGGTAGTCCATCTCGTAGAGGTGCTCGCGCCACTTGCGGTCCAGGACGCTCAGCACCACCCGGCGCTCCAGCTCGCGGATCACGGGCGCGCCGAGGGTGCGCTCGCGCTCGAGGAACTGCTGCTCGGCGTCGGAGACCAGCTCCTCCAGGAGCATCTGCTGGGTGACGGCGGAGCGGCCGCCGGCCTCCTCCTCGACGTCGGCCACGGTGATGGACACCGGGTACAGCGTCTTGAGGGCCTGCCAGAGCTGGTCGAGGTCCCAGTCCTCCGCGAAGCCGTCCGCCGTCGCCGCGGTGACGTAGCCGGTGACCACGTCGCGCACGAAGTGCCCGACCTGCTCGTGCAGGTCCTCGCCCTCGAGCACGCGGCGGCGCTCGGCGTAGATGACCTCGCGCTGGCGGTTGAGGACGTCGTCGTACTTGAGGACGTTCTTGCGGATCTCGAAGTTGCGGGACTCCACCTGGCTCTGGGCGCTCTGGATGGCGCGGCTGACCAGCTTGGACTCCAGCGGCACGTCGTCGGGGATGCCGGCGCGGGTCAGCATCGACTCGGCCAGGCCCGAGTTGAACAGGCGCATGAGGTCGTCGGCCATGGACAGGTAGAAGCGGGACTCGCCCGGGTCGCCCTGGCGGCCGGAGCGGCCGCGCAGCTGGTTGTCGATGCGGCGGGACTCGTGGCGCTCGGTGCCGAGCACGTAGAGGCCGCCCAGCTCGGTGACCTTGGCGGCGTCCGCGGCCACCGCGTCCTTCGCGCGGGTGAGGGCCTCGGGCCAGGCGGCGTCGTAGGCCTCGGCGTCCTCGGCGGGGTCGAGACCGCGCTCGGACAGCTCGGCCACGGCCAGGAACTCCGCGTTGCCGCCGAGCATGATGTCGGTGCCGCGGCCGGCCATGTTGGTGGCCACGGTGACGGCCCCGGCCCGGCCCGCCATGGCGATGATCGCCGCCTCCCGGGCGTGCTGCTTGGCGTTGAGGACCTCGTGGGGGATGCCCTTGGCGACCAGCTGCTGGGACAGGTACTCGCTCTTGGCCACGCTCGTGGTGCCCACGAGCACCGGCTGGCCGGTGCCGTGGCGCTCGGCGATGTCCTCGACCACGGCGTCGAACTTGGCGACCTCGGTCTTGTAGACGAGGTCGGGCTGGTCGGTGCGCGCCACCGGCTTGTTGGTGGGGATCGGCACCACGCCGAGCTTGTAGGTCTGGTGGAACTCCGCGGCCTCGGTGGTGGCCGTGCCGGTCATCCCCGAGAGCTTGTCGTAGAGGCGGAAGTAGTTCTGCAGCGTGATCGTGGCGAGGGTCTGGTTCTCGGCCTTGACCTCGACGCCCTCCTTGGCCTCGATCGCCTGGTGCATGCCCTCGTTGTAGCGGCGTCCCGCGAGGATGCGGCCGGTGTGCTCGTCGACGATGAGCACCTCGCCGTCCGCCACGACGTAGTCCTTGTCGCGCGTGAAGAGCTCCTTGGCCTTCACCGCGTTGTTGATGTAGCCCACGTAGGGGGTGTTCACCGAGTCGTAGAGGTTGTCGATGCCGAGCTGGTCCTCGACCTTCTCGATGCCCGGCTCGAGGATGCCGACGGTGCGCTTCTTCTCGTCGACCTCGTAGTCCTTCTCGCGCTCCAGGCGCCGCACGATCCGCGCGAACTCGGCGAACCACTTCGAGGCGTCGCCCTGGGCGGGACCGGAGATGATCAGCGGGGTGCGGGCCTCGTCGATGAGGATGGAGTCGACCTCGTCGACGATGCAGAAGTGGTGGCCGCGCTGCACGAGGTCGCCGGCGTTCCACGCCATGTTGTCGCGCAGGTAGTCGAAGCCGAACTGCGTGTTGGTGCCGTAGGTGATGTCCGCGCCGTACTGGGCGCGCCGCTCCGCGGGGGCCATGCCGTCCAGCACGCAGCCGCTGGTCAGGCCCAGGTGGCGGTACACGCGGCCCATGAGGTCGCTCTGGTAGCTGGCGAGGAAGTCGTTGACGGTGATGACGTGCGTGCCCTGGCCGGGGATGGCGTTGAGGTACGCGGCGAAGACGCCGGTCAGGGTCTTGCCCTCACCGGTCTTCATCTCGGCGATGTTCCCCTGGTGCAGGGCGGCGCCGCCCATGAGCTGCACGTCGTACGGGCGCTGGCCCAGCACGCGCCGGGCGCCCTCGCGGACCACCGCGAAGGCCTCCGGCAGCAGGTCGTCGAGGGTCTCGCCGTCCTTGTAGCGGGCGCGGAACCTGTCGGTCTCCTCCGCGAGCTCCGCGTCGGACAGGGGGGTGAAGTCGTCCTCGAGGGCGTTCACCTGCTTCACGAGCCCCTGCAGGCGGCGCAGCGTCCGACCCTCGCCGGCGCGCAGCACCTTCTCCAGCAGACCAGGCACGGTCCCTCCCCGCTTCCTTCTTCTCCACTCGCACAGCACCCGAAAGGGTCTTGCCATCGTAGGCGCGGGCCAGGTCGCGCAGGCCCACTTGCCCAGGAGGCTCCCAGGGCACACTGTGCCGCCGTGGCCGGGAGCGATCGCGAGGAGCCGGCGCCGGCCGGGCCCGTGCTGCGGGAGCGGGACGTGCTCGTGCGGCGCGAGTCCCCCGCGGACTCCCCCGCGGTGGCCGCTCTGCTGGAGGACCGGGACGTGCGGCGCTGGCTGCCCGACCTGGCGCTGTCGACGGAGCCCGGGGCCGCCGGGCCGCTGGGAGTGCCCGGGGTGCGGCCCGCGGGGCCGGCCCACCGGCTGGTGGTGGAGGTCCGCGGCGGGTTCGCCGGGCTGGTGCTGCTCACCGAGGACGGCGAGGGCGGCGGCTGGCTGACCTGCGCCGCCCCCCCGGCGGCCCGTGGCCGCGGGACCACGGCCCGGGCGGTGAGGCTCGCGCTCACGTGGGCGTTCGTCGAGCTCGGCCTGCAGGCGGTGCACTGGAGCGTCGAGGCCGGCGCGTGGCCGGCGCGGCGGCTGGCGTGGGCGTGCGGCAGCGGCGTCGACGGCACCGTGGGGTCCCTGCTGCCGGTCCGCGGCGACCGCCGCGACGCCTGGGTCGGCACGTGGCGCTGGGACTCCTCCCTGCAGCGCGCGGACCGCTGGCTCAGCCCGGTGGAGCTGGTGGGGGGCGGCGTGCGGCTGGGCCCCCACCTGGTCGGCGACGTGCAGCGGGTGGCCCAGGCGTGCTCCGCGGCGTCCACCCAGGCGTGGCTGCCGTCGCTGCCCTCGCCGTACACGGTCCTCGACGCGGCCAGCTGGATCGCGGGGCGCGAGGAGGAGCAGGCCCGGGGCGCGGGCGTCTTCTGGGCCGTGCGCGCTGACAGCGCCGACAGCGCTGAGGACGACGACGACGACGGCGGCGGCGCGGTCGACGGGCCGCTCATCGCCGAGGTGGGGCTCTTCACGCTCGGGGACGGCGTGCGCAGCGGCGAGGTCGGGTACTGGTGCCACCCCGACGCTCGGGGGCGGGGCGTCACGACGGCCGCGGTCAGGCTGGTCGTCCGGCACGCCCTCGCGCCCACCGCCACCGGCGGGCTGGGTCTCGAGCGGGTGGTCGTCCGGGTGGCCAGCCGCAACGCCGCCAGCCGGCGGGTCGCGGAGAAGGCCGGCTTCCGCGAGGTGGGCGTCGACAGGGCGGCGGAGCGGCTGCGCGACGGCACCCTTGACGACTTCGTCCGCTACGACCTCCTCGCGGGTGAGGAGCAGGGCCCGCGCCGTCCGGGCGGCTGACGGAGCCGCGCTCCGGAGGTGCCGCGGGCGGGAGCGCTCCACACTGGCCCGATGACCGAGCCGACCAGCGCGTCCGCGCCCCTCGCCTCACCCGGTGACCCGTCGCTGCGCCGGGTCCACGTCGTGGTGGACCTGCAGGCACCCCCGGACGGCGCCGCGGGTGGGCTCGAGGGGGTGGCAGAGGCCGTGGCCGCCCGGCTGCCGTGGGGCCGGCTCCCCGCCATGACCGACAGCGCCTCGCGCGCCGGCGCCGTGGTGGCCGCCGACGACAGCCGCTCGCTGGAGGTCGTCCTCCTCCTGGAGGCCAGCACGGACCAGGAGGCCGAGGAGGAAGCCGTCTCGGTGGTGCGCGAGGCCCTGGGCGGGGCCGGCCTGGACGAGGAGTCGGCGACCCCCAGCCAGGTCGTCGTGAGGGACGCCTACCTGCCCTGACGTCACGGGACGCGCCGCCGCACCGCCGCGCGGAGGTCCTCGGCGAGGTCACCGCGCGGTGCGACCTCGACGTCGCCCAGGCCGAGCCACGCGGCCATCGACGCCAGCTCCGCGGCGAGCTCGGAAGCGGTCTCCGGCGGTGCCCACGCCTCGCGGTGGGACGCGAGCACCACGAGGACGCCGCGGGCGCGGTCGGCCTTGAGGTCCACCCGGCCCACCACCGCGTCGCCCAGCAGGAACGGCAGCACGTAGTAGCCGTGCACGCGCTGCTCGGCGGGCGTGTAGACCTCCAGGCGCACCCGCACTCCGAACAGCTCCTCGGTGCGCGGGCGGAAGAACACGAGGGAGTCGAACGGCGAGAGCAGCGCCCGTGCGGCCGCGCGCCGCGGGCGGGGCGCGTCCGCCCACCGGTAGGCGGGCCTCCCCCAGCCGGCCACCTCGACCGGCACGAGGGTGCCGGCCTCGACCAGCTCGGCCACGGCACGGCGGCTCGGCTCGGGCTTGAGGCGGAAGTAGTCGCGCAGTGCGGGCTCGTCGGCCACGCCGAGCGCCCGCGCCGAGACCTCCACCAGCCCCCGGACCGCGTCGGCCTCGTCGGGGTCCGGGGCGGCGGCCACCTCGGGCGGAAGCACCCGCTCGGTGAGGTCGTAGCGGCGCTCGAAGGACGCCGTGCGCCCGGCGGCGGTCAGCTCACCGGTGAAGAAGAGGTGCTCGCAGGCGCGCTTGACCGCGCTCCAGTTCCAGCCCCAGTGGTCGCGGGCGCGCGGGGCGTCGTGGGCCAGGGCCGCCTCGAGCTCCCGGGCGGTCTGGGCACCACCGGCGGTGACCTCGGCGCGCACCGCCTCGACGACCCCGGGGTGCTCGGTGACCACGCTGCGCACGCTGCCCCACGCGTCGGAGGCCGCGCGGGCCATCCGCCACCGGAGCAGGCGGTGGGTGGACGGCGGCACGTAGCTGGCCTCGTGCGCCCAGTACTCGACGAGGCGGCGGGGGCTGCTCTCGGCGGCCCGGCGCAGCAGCTCGGGGTCGTACGGGCCGAGGCGGCTGAACAGCGGGAGCGTGTGGCTGCGGGCGAGCACCTGGATGGAGTCGATCTGCAGCAGCCCCACGGCGTCGACCACCCGCTGGAGGTGCCGCGTGGTGGGAGCCCCCTCGGGGCGGGCCGCCGCGAGGCCCTGGGCCGCGATGGCCGTGCGGCGGGCCTGCGCCGCCGTCCAGCGCTCGGTGGGGACCGGGAGGGGGCCTGCTGCCGCGCGCACGCTCACCCCGGCGAGACTGCCAGCGACCACCGACGGCCCGCCGGCCCGGGTGCCCCGGCCCCGCGGCCCCGCGGCCCCGGGTCAGCTGAACTCGATCATGCCTTCCTTGACGGCGTACATGACCGCCTCCATGCGCGAGTGCAGCTGCAGCTTCTCCAGGATGTTGCGCACGTGGTTCTTCACGGTGTTCTCGCTGATGAAGAGCTCAGCGGCGATGTCCCGGTTGCCCATCCCGCGGGCGACGAGCCCCAGCACCTGCACCTCGCGGTCCGTGAGCCGCGGCACCGGCATCGAGGGGCGGGCCTCGCTGGCGCGCGAGAGCGCCGCGAACTCCGACAGCAGCGCCCCGGCCATGGACGGGCTGATGAGGGACTGACCGCCCATCACGGCGCGCAGCCCGTCGGCGATGTCCTCGCCGGGCACGTCCTTGAGCAGGTAGCCGTTGGCGCCGGCGCGGACGGCCTCGAAGAGGTCGGCCTCCTCGTCGCTCATCGTCAGCATGATGATCTTCGTGGAGGGAGCGACGGCCTTGATGGCCGAGCAGGCCTCGGTGCCGGAGCGCCGCGGCATGCGCAGGTCCATGAGCACGATGTCGGGCAGCAGCGCCCGGGCCTTGGTGATCGCCTCGAGACCGTCCCCGGCCTCACCGACGATGTCGATGTCGTCCTCGGTGTCGAGGACCATCTCCAGGCCGCGGCGGTACAGCGCGTGGTCGTCGGCCATGAGCACGCGGATGGTGTCGCCGGGCACGTAGGTGGACCGCACGTCGATCGCGTCACCCGCCGCGCCGCCTGCGACCTCGGCGCTCTTGCCAGACCCCGTCACCCGTCGTCCCCCGCTCACGCCTGCCGCCACCGGTGCCCCCGCCGTCGGGAAGACCGACGCCCGGGCCCGGATCGCGCGGTGCTCGCGCGTCGCTCGGCCCCCAGCATCGTGCCAGCCGTAACCTCCAGACCCGGGCGACTCGCCGACATCCGGTGCCGAACCGGTGGAAATCCGCCCGATCCGGGCGATCCGGGCGGCTCGCGCCGGCCCGGTCGCGCCGCGGGCGAGGCACCGGGGCGGGCGCCTGCTGGGTCCGAGGGACCGGCGCCCGCCCCGACGGCCTCAGCTGGCGCCGGCCCCCGCGGCCACCGGCTCGCGGCGCTCCGCGGCGGCGTCCTGCGCCGGCTCGGAGGCGGTGCCGTCGTCAGCGGTCTCGCCCTCCCCGGCGAGCCTGAGCACGCCGTAGCTCCAGCCGCGGCGTCGGTAGACGACGCTGGGCCGTCCGCTCTCGGCGTCGACGAAGAGGTAGAAGTCGTGCCCGACGAGCTCCATCTGCTCCAGGGCCGCCTCGAGGCTCATCGGCGTGGCCGGGTGCACCTTGTCGCGGATGACGACGGGTGACTCCCCCAGCACCCACTCGCCGTCCTGGACCTGCGGCGCCTGGCCGCGGTGCACGTGGTCGTCCAGGGCGAGCGGCACCGCGTCGGCCTCGGCGACGGCGTCCGCGGGTGCCGGGCCGGCACCCGCGGGCTCCACCACCGGCTCCGCGCTCCCCCGCGCGTGGTGGCCGGCGTGCCCGTTCTTGTGGACCTTCTTGCGGTCGCTCGCCCGTCGCAGCCGCTCCATGAGCTTCGTGGTGGCCATGTCGAGGGCCGCGTAGGCGTCTCCAGCGCACGCCTCGGCGCGCACGACCGGCCCAGGACCGCGAAGGGTCAGCTCGATGCGCTCGCAGCGCTCCGACTGCCTCTTGTTGGCCTCGTGGCTGACGGCGACCTCGATGCGCTGCACCTTGGGCGCGAGCTGCTCGACCTTCGCGAGCTTCTCGTCCAGGTGACGGCGGAACCGTCCGGGCACCTCGGTGTGCCGAGCGGTGACCACGATCTCCACGATGTCTCTCCTCCGATGCTGCAGGGGGACGGATGGCGGTCCGGGGCTCCGCGCCGGCTCCAGGGGTGAGCCGCGCCGGACAGCCGGGACCGGGAGTGCGCGCCGCGCGGAAGGCACGAGCATCAGACGCTCTGCACGGCGCTCAGGACGACGGCGACCACCCCCTCGCGACGGCGGCGGGGGGCGCCCAGCGCTCGGCTCCACCACGGGGCGGACGGCGAGGGGGCTGCCATGGACCGACGCTAGTGGGCCCCTCCGGCTGTGACCAGTCCCGGACGTCATCCGTCACCCGGCTCGCCGTCGCCACGCCGCTGGGCGGCCGCCAGCACCGCCGCCGCCACCACCGGGGCGCCCGCCGCCCGGAGCGCCCGCGCCGCCTCGGCCAGGGTGGCCCCGGTGGTGACCACGTCGTCGACGACGACGACGGGCCCGACCGCCCCCGCGCCGGGCGGCGCCCCGCGCACCGGGACCGCCCAGGCGGCCGGGCCGTCCACCACGAGGGCGCGCGCGAGGTTGCCCGCGCGCCCGGAGGCGTCCAGGCCCGCCTGGTCGCGCAGCCGGCGCGACGGGCGCAGCACGGGCGCCACCACCACCGGCACGCCGCGACGGCGGAGCTCGCGCGCCGTCGAGACCGCGAGGCCCGCGACCACGTCGCGTCCGCGCCGCCGCACCGCCCGGCCCCCTGACGGCACCGGTACGATCAGGACCGGCGCACCCGCGTGCCCGCGCCCGCCGGGGGACGCCCTGGTCGCTCCGGCAGGAGCGGGCGGAGCGGCCAGGCGCTCGGTCTGCTCCAGGGCCGCGAGCACCGAGCCCGTGAGCGCCGGGACCAGCCAGCGGTCCAGGTCGGCCCGGTCACGGTCCTTCCAGGCCACCACCACCCGGCGCACCGCACCCTCGTAGGCCGCGGCGGCCCAGGTCGGCGGGGCTCCGCGCACCGTGGTGCCGGCCAGCGCCGCGGGCAGCCCGCCGCCGCGCACCGCCGCGGCGCAGGGCCGGCACAGCGGCTCGTCGGCGGCCCCGCAGCCGGCGCACACGGCGGGCCAGACCACCGCTGCGAGCGCTCGCAGCGGGCCCGGCGGCCGCCGGGGGCGATGCGGGACCGGCCTCGTGCTGGGTGCCACGGCAGCCACCCTGGCCCGGGGGCGGCGTGCGCCGGTGTCCGTCGGAGGTGCTTGTGGACGGCGGCGCCCCTGGGCGGGGGGCTGCGGACAGCTGTGGACGGCGCTGTGGACAGCTGTGGACAGCTGCTGCGGCCGGGCCAGGGGGTCGAGCGGGGCGGGAGCGGGGTCAGCCCGGGTAGACGGGGTCGAAGGCGGCCGGCAGCTGCAGCGGCAGCCACCGCGAGCCCTCGCGCGGCCAGACCTGGCCGTCCGCGGCGCCGACCACGAGGGACTGCCGCCCCGAGCCGCCGGCGAGCGTCACGGCGCCGGCCGTGCCGGGCGGTCCGCCGAGGTAGGTGACGCGTCCGCCGTCGACCAGCCACACGCCGGGCGCGTCCAGGGATGCGGCGCCCCCGCCCGCCAGGCGCGCGGAGTCCGCCTGGGCGCTGCCCGGCACGACGGTCCCGAGCACCGCCACGGTGGTGGAGCCCACCCACACCGCCGCGGCCACCGAGGCGAGCCAGGGGGTGGGCGGGTCCTGCGCGGCGGTCAGCTGCTGCGGGGCGCCGCTGGAGCTGCGCTGGACCCCGGCCACGTCCACGCGGACCGCGTCGGGCTGCCCGGCCGCTCCCGTGGAGGTGACCAGCGCCCGCGCGCCGTCCTCGGCGATCCGCACGCCCAGCACGCGCCGGCCGGCCAGCCAGGCGGCCGCCACCTGGGCCACCGCGCCGTCCTCCCCGACCGCGAGCACCGCGCCGGTGCAGGCGGCGGGCGTCGTCCAGGTCCACCCTCCGGGGTCGATCGAGGGGGGTGTGAGGTCCGCGCCCAGGGGGACGGCGGGCGGCATCGCCTCGGCGGCGCCGTCGAGCGCGGCGGCGCTGAGCCGCTGCAGCGCGCTGCGCCCCGCGACCAGCACGACGACGGCGTCGTCGCGCACCGCGGGCGAGGCCGCCCCCGGCACGGCGGGGAGCCCCTCGACGGGGACGACCTGGGAGCCGACCAGCCGGCACACGCGGTCCTGGGAGAGCAGGTAGGGCGCGTCGGAGTCGGGCGGGACCGGCAGGGGCAGGGTGGAGACCGGTGAGAGCTCACCACCGTCCAGGCTGGTCACCACCTGGGTGATCCCCAGCTCGGAGGACTGGAGGGTGGCGCTCACCTGCTGCTGCAGCTGGCGGGTCTGCGCCGCCCGCTGCCGCTGCAGACCGGCCGGCAGGTCCACCGTCGCGACCCCGTCGGTGACGGTGACGCTGTTCGCCGGGAGGTCCGTGCCCGTGGGAGCCCCGCTGCTGGTGGCCGCCGCGAGCTGTGACGGCGGTCCCGCCAGCACCTGCTCCACCAGGGTGGTGGCCGTGGCCGGGCGGTCCAGCAGCCAGCGGGGGTCGGGGACGAGGACGTCGCCGTCGGGGCGCGCCACGAACATCACCGGGCGCTGGGTGAACGTCTGCTGGAACCGGGCCTCGTCGAGCAGGAGCAGGTCGGGGGCGTCGTCGATGCGCCACTGCCCGTCCTCGCGCAGCAGCGTCACGGAGAACTCGCGCCGCTGCCCCACCGGCGAGGGCCGGTAGACGCCGGTCGGGTCCACCTGCGCCAGCTCGGGCGCCGCCACGGAGACCACCACGGTCCCGTCGGCGCTGGTCGCGCCCTGCTGCACCACGAGGGCGCCCACGGGCAGCACCACGGTGAGCGCGGTGGGCCTCCAGCTGGCGCGCCGCGAGGAGCTGAGGAACTCGCGGGCCGCCTGGAACTCCTCCTCCACGCCCACCCCGGCCAGGAGGAAGCCCCGCACCACCCCCTCCGGCGTGGCGCCCGGCACCGGCCCCACGGGCTCGACGCGGTAGCCGGGGTCGGGGTCCGCCCGGACCACCCGGCCCTGGCGGACGGGACCGGTCACGGGGATGCGGGCGCAGCCCGCCGCGGCCGTCCCCAGCAGACCGGTCAGGGCCAGGAGGACCGCGCGGCGCCCCGGCAGACCGGTCCGGCCGGGACGGACCGGGCCGCCGCCGTCAGGCACGCGGCGCCGCCGTGATCTGCAGCATCGGGCGCAGCGGCAGCGGTGACCCGGCGCCCAGCTGCGCGTCCCGGGTCCGCGGCAGCGTCAGGAGGAACGTGGCGCCCTCCCCGGGCCGCCCGACCACCTCCAGGCGCCCGCGGTGCAGCAGGGCGTCCTCGCGCGAGATCGCCAGGCCGAGCCCCGTGCCGCCCGTCGTGCGGGCCCGGGCCGGGTCGGCGCGCCAGAACCTGTCGAAGACGCGGGCGGCGTCGGCGGGGGTCAGCCCGACGCCGTGGTCGCGCACCCGCACCGCCACGGCCACGTCGTCCGCGGCGACGTCCACCTCCACGGGCCGCCCCTCGCCGTGCTCGACGGCGTTGACCACGAGGTTGCGCAGCACGCGCTCCACGCGGCGGCGGTCCACCTCGGCGGAGCAGCCACCCTCCCCGGGGGCCGCCTCGACGCCGGTGACCTCGTCGACGGCGCGGGGGTGCACGGTGACGCGCAGCTCGGTGCCGGTCCGCTCGGCCAGCGGCAGCGCTCCCTCGGCGGCCCGGCGGGCCAGCACCCCCACGTCCACCCGCTCCAGGTCGAGCGCGGCGGCCCCGGCGTCGTACCGGCTGATCTCCAGCAGGTCCGCCAGGAGCTCCTCGAACCGGTCCACCTGCGTGTAGAGCAGCTCCGCCGAGCGGGCCACGGCGGGCGGGAAGTCCTCGCGGGCGTCGTGGATGACCTCCCCGGCCATGCGGATGGTGGTCAGCGGGGTGCGCAGCTCGTGGGACACGTCGGAGACGAAGCGCTGCTGCAGCGTGCCCAGCTGCTCCAGCTCGGTGATCTGGCGCTGCAGGCTCGACGCCATCGTGTTGAACGACGCCGCGAGGCGGGCGAGGTCGTCCTCGCCCCTGACCTCCATCCGGTCGCCCAGGTGCCCGTCGCCCATCCGCGAGGCGACCGCCGCCGCGGCGCGCACGGGCTGCACCACCTGGTGGACGACGACGGCGGTGACCACCCCGACCAGCAGCACCAGCACGAAGGCCCCGACGAGCAGCGTGCGCTGCACGGCGTCCAGGGTGGCCTGCTCGCGCGAGAGGTCGAAGAGGAAGTACAGCTCGTAGCTGCCCGCGATGGGCACCTTGACCATCGACCCGACGGCCAGCCACGGGCGCTCCCGGCCGTCCACGTCGACGCTGATGGACTGGTACTGCTGGGTGGTGCCGCCCTGGCGCACCGCGGCGCGCAGCGTGTCGGGGACGGCCAGCGGACCGCTGGAGGCGCTGAAGAGCGCGCTGCCGATGGACGTCTGCGGCTGGGCTCCCGGCGGCTGCAGGAGCAGCACCGTGCGGTCCAGGCCCACGCCGACGCCCTGCAGCTGGCCCAGCAGCGTCTGCGTCTGCTGCTGCACCTCGTAGGTGTCCTGGGCGGTGAACTGGTCGAAGCGCGTCTGGGCGTTCCGCGCGCCGTTCAGCGCCTGGCTGAGGGCCTGGTCGCGGCGGCTGTCGAAGAGCTGGTCGCTGATGCGCCCGGCGAGGTAGGCGCCCGCGAGCGCCACCGCGAGCAGGGTGAGCAGGGTGGTGGTGGCGACCACGCGCAGCTGCAGGGAGCGGCGCCAGCGCCGCCGCGGGCCGGGTCCCGCGAGGAGCGCCTGCCAGCGCCGGCGCCACCGGCCGCGCGCTCCGCCGCCGCGGTGGAGGACCGCCAGGTCGCCCTGCTCCAGGGGCGCGCCGGTCAGGGCGGGCCGGCCTTGTAGCCGACGCCGCGCACCGTGAGCACCACCTCGGGGTGCTCGGGGTCGGTCTCGACCTTGGAGCGCAGCCGCTGGACGTGGACGTTGACCAGGCGGGTGTCGGCGGCGTGGCGGTACCCCCACACCTGCTCGAGGAGCACCTCGCGGCTGAAGACCTGCCACGGGCGGCGCGCGAGCGCCAGCAGCAGGTCGAACTCCAGGGGGGTGAGGTTGACGGGGTCGTCGCCGCGGTGCACGGCGTGCCCGGCGACGTCGATGGTCACCGGCCCGATCCGCAGCACCTCCTGCTCGGGGGCGTCGTTGCGGCGCAGCCGGGCGCGGACCCGGGCCACGAGCTCCTTGGGCTTGAACGGCTTGGGCACGTAGTCGTCAGCGCCGGACTCCAGGCCGGCGACCACGTCGAGGCTGTCGGTGCGCGCCGTGAGCATGACGATGGGGACGCCGGACTCGGCGCGGATGCGGCGGCAGACCTCGATGCCGTCGATGCCGGGCAGCATGAGGTCGAGCAGGACGAGGTCGGGGCGGGACTCGCGGAACGCCGTGACGGCGCCGCTGCCCGTGGCGCAGAAGGAGACCTCCAGCCCTTCGGCGCCGAGCACGATGCCGATCATCTCGGCGAGCGCGGTGTCGTCATCCACGACGAGGACGCGTCCCTTCACCCCCACAGTCTGCCTGACCGCGCCGGCAGCGCCGCCGCGCTCGGGTGAGCGCCGCACCCGGTCGGCCGCCGCGGGGTGCCACGATGGGTGGCATGAGCGAGCCGCCGAGCTGGACCGCGCCCGGCGCCGGGGACCCGGACCGTCCCGAGCGGCACCCGGCCCCGGGCCCGGGGACCCCTGCGGGTCAGGGGCCGCCGGCGGGCGGCTGGGGCCAGCCGGCCGCGGTGCCGGGCGGCTCGTGGGCGGCGCCCGCGCCGCGGCCGGGCATCGTCCCGCTGCGGCCGCTGACCCTGGGCGAGCTGTGGGACGGCGCCTTCCGCGCCGTGCGCACCAACCCGAAGCCGCTGCTGGGCTTCTCCGCCGTCGTCGTCGTGGTCATCACGGCGGCGTCGCTGGCCGTGAACGCCGCCCTGCAGGGGCGGCTGCTCTCCTTCGAGCAGGACCCGTCGGCCTCTCCCGAGCAGGTGCTGAGCACGCTGGGGGGCGATGCCCCGGGGCTCGTGGGCGGCTACCTGGTCTCAGCGGTGCTGACGCTCGTGGCGACGGCGGTGCTGACGGGCGTGGTGACCGTGTCCGTGAGCACGGCCGTGCTGGGGCGGCGCACCCCGGGGGCGGAGCTGTGGCGCCGGGTGCGCGAGCGCCTGTGGGCGCTCGTGGGCGTGTCGGTGGTCATCTCCCTCATCCCCGGGGCCGCCCTGCTGGTCCTCCTCCTGCCGGGGTTCCTGCTGACGGTCGGCGGGGCCGTCGGTGGCAGCGGCGGCTCCGTGGCCGGCGGGGTGGTGCTGCTGCTGGTGGGTCTGCTGCTGGGGCTCGTCGCGTCCTTCTGGCTCACCGCGAGGCTGCTCCTCGCGCCGGCGGCGCTGATCCTCGAGGGCCAGGGCGTCGGCGGTGCGGTCAAGCGGGCCTGGGGGCTGTCGCGCCGCGGGTTCTGGCGCCTGCTGGGCGTGTGGCTGCTCACGACCGTGTGCATCCTCGTGGTCTCGGGCGTGGTGACCGCGCCCTTCTCCATCATCGCGACCGTCGTGGGGACGGTGGTCGGCGTCGACAGCCCGCTGTACCTGCCCGTGACCCTCGGCATCACCGGCATCGGCACGGCGCTGGTGTCCACCGTGGTCTACCCGCTGCAGTCGGCGGTGACCGCGCTGCTCTACGTCGACCAGCGCATGCGCCAGGAGGGCCTGGACGTCGAGCTCGCCCGCTCCGCGGCGCAGTGATCCCCCGGTGACGCTGCTCACGTCGGTGCTGGCCGGTGCCCCGCTGGCGCCGAGCGCTGACGACGCGCGCCGCGCCGCCGAGCGCGAGCTGGCCCGGCGGGTCTACCGCGACGCCGAGCCCGGTCTGCTGCAGCGCGCCTGGGACGCGGTGCTCGAGGCCCTCTCCCGCCTGCAGGGCCCCTCCGGCGGGGGTGTGCTGCAGGTGCTGGTGGTCGTGCTGCTGGTCCTGGCCGTGGTGGTGGTGGTGGCCCTGCTCGTGCGCCGCACCGGCGCCGCGGCGCGCCGGGCGTCCTCGACCGCCGAGGCGGGGCTCACCGGCCCCGTGGACGCCGCGGCGCTGCGGGCCGAGGCGGCGCGGGCGGCCCGCGAGGAGCGGTGGGACGACGCCGTGGTGGTCGGCTTCCGGGCGCTGGTGCGCGGTCTGCAGGAGCGCGACCTCGTGGGCGCGGCCCCCGGCCTCACCGCCTCCGAGGCCGCGCGGGAGGCGGGGCGGGCCCTTCCCGAGCTCGCCGGCCGGCTCCGCGCGGTCGCGGACCTCTTCGACGGCGTCCTGTACGGCGGCCGACGGGCCTCCCAGGCGGACGCCGAGGCGGTGGCGGGCGTGGACAGCTCGGCTGCGGCGACCCGGCCGGCGCGCTCCACGCGGCCGGACCCGGCGCAGCCAGACCCGGGGCAACCGGACCTGGCGGGGAGGGCCCGGTGACGACGACGACCTCCGCGCCCGGGTCCACCGGCGCGACCACCCCCACCACCACGACCGGCACCACCCGTGCCGCGGGCGCTGGCCGCAGGCGGCTGCTGGTGGCCCTCCTCGTCGTCCTGCTGGTCGGGGTGCCGGTGCTCGCCGCCGCCCTGGGCTCCCGCTCCAGCGGACGCGACCTCGACCCCGACAACCCCGCGCCCGGTGGCGGACGGGCCCTGGCCGCGCTGCTCGCGCAGGGCGGAGTGCCGGTGCAGCGCGTGGGCACCGCCGCGGCCGCCTCCCGCGCCCTCGAGACCGACAGCGGCCGCGGGGCCACCCTGGTGGTGACCGACCCGGACCTGCTCGACCCCGCGCTCCTGACCGGCCTGCTGGGACGCTCGCGCGCGGTGCTGCTGCTGGGCGCGTCGAGCGCGGCCCTGGAGGCCACCGGGACGGGCCTGCGCCTGGCCGGTGACGTGCAGCGGTCCCAGACCACCGAGACGACCCGCGGGACGGCCCCCGGGACGGGTCCGCGGACGGACCCGTCGACGGCGGCGGTCTCCGCGCCCGTGGCCGCCCAGGACGGCCCGCCCAGCGACGACCCGGTGCCGGCCCGCTGCGACGACGGCGACGCGTCGGCCGCCGGCACCGTTGCCAGCCCGGCCGACACCGCGGCCGCCGCCGCGCACGACGCCCGCGAGCAGCTGCTCACCACCGGCTCGGGCGGCTCGGGCGGCTCGGGCGGCTCGATGGCGCGGACGTGCTTCGACGGGCTGTACGGCACCGGCACCGCGCCGGGGGGAGCGCGGGTGCAGGTGCTCACCCAGCCGGCTCTGGTCTCCAACGAGCTGCTCGCCGAAGCTGGCGACGCCGCGCTCGGGCTGCGGGCCGCCGGCTCCCAGCCGCGCGTGGTGTGGCTGGTGGCCTCCCCCCTGGACGCCGCCCCCGACACGGCGCCGTCCCTGGCGCAGCTCGTGCCGGGCTGGGTGCTGCCGCTGGCCGTGCAGCTGGTGCTCGCCGCGGTGGCCGCGGTGGTGTGGCGGGCGCGCCGCTTCGGGGCGCTGGTGGTGGAGCCGCTGCCGGTGGTGGTCCGGTCGGTGGAGACCGCCCGCGGGCGGGCGGCCCTCTACCGCGCCTCGCGCGACCCCGGCGGCGCCGGCGGCGCGCTGCGGGCCGCCCTGCGCTGGCGGCTGCAGCAGCGCCTCGGCGTGCCGCCGGGCACCGCCGTGAGCGCGCTGGCCGCGGGCACGGCCCACGCGGTGCGCACCACCGGCGCGAGCGCCGCGGCCGACCGGTGGACCGCTCAGGCCGTCGAGCGCCTGCTCACGGGCCCGCCGCCGGCGGACGACGCCCAGCTGGCGGAGCTCCTGCGCGACGTCGACGCCCTGGAGGCCGACCTCGCCCCCGTCAGACCCGCCCCACCCCCCAGACCGGCGACCGCGCAGGCGCCCGAGCCGTCGACGACCCCGGAGGACCTCCCGTGACCGACTCCCCCGCCGACCCCCCGACCGACCGCCCGACCGACCGCCCGGCCGACCGCCCGGCCGACCGCCCGGCCGAGCCGGCTCCGCAGGCCGCTGCGGAAGCCGCCCCCGAGGCCGCTGCGGAGCTCCCCCCGCCGCTGCCCGCCCAGCCCTCGGGTGGCGCGTCCGCGGCGGACCAGCGCGCCCGCGCGGCGCTGGCCGCCGTGCGCGCGGAGGTGGGCAAGGCCGTGGTGGGGCAGGAGGGCGTGGTGACCGGCGTCGTCGTCGCCCTGCTGTGCGGTGGCCACGTGCTGCTGGAGGGCGTGCCCGGCACCGCGAAGACGCTGCTGGTGCGGGCGCTGTCGGCGTCGCTGTCGATGAGCAGCAAGCGGGTGCAGTTCACCCCCGACCTCATGCCCGGCGACGTCACCGGCTCCCTGGTCTTCGACGCCCGCGCCGGCGAGTTCGCGTTCCGCCCCGGTCCGGTCTTCACCCAGCTGCTGCTCGCGGACGAGGTCAACCGCACCCCTCCCAAGACGCAGGCGTCGCTGCTGGAGGCCATGGAGGAGCGCCAGGTCACGGTGGACGGCACGGCGCACCGCCTGCCCGAGCCGTTCCTCGTGGCCGCCACGCAGAACCCCGTGGAGCAGGAGGGCACCTACCCGCTGCCGGAGGCGCAGCTGGACAGGTTCCTGCTCAAGCTGGTGGTGCCGCTGCCGCCGCGCGACACCGAGGTGGAGGTGCTGGCGCGCCACGCGGCGGGCTTCGACCCGCGCGACCTGGCCGCAGCGGGCGTGCGCGCCGTCGCCGGGCCGGAGGACCTGGCGGCCGCGCGCGCTGCTGTCGCCCGGGTGCACGTGGCGCGCGAGGTGGTCGAGTACGTGGTGGACGTGGCCCGCGCCACCCGCTCGGCGCCGTCGCTGCGCCTGGGCGCCTCGCCGCGCGGCGCGACCGCGCTGCTGGCCGCGGCCCGTGCGTGGGCGTGGCTGACCGGTCGAGACTACGTGGTGCCGGACGACGTCAAGGCGTTCAGCCTGCCCGTGCTGCGCCACCGAGTGCAGCTGCGTCCGGAGGCGGAGCTGGACGGCGCCAGCGTCGACGCGGTGCTGGAGAGCGTGCTGGCCGGCGTGCCGGTCCCCCGGTGACCAGCCCGGTGACCAGCCCGGTGAGCAGCCCGGTGACCAGCCGGTCCTCCGGCCCGGTGGTCGCGCCGTGGTGCTGACGGGCCGGTGGGCTCTGCTGGTGGTGCTCGGCGCGCTGCCCGCGGCGCTGGTGCCGGCGCTGCTGGGCACCGGGGCCGGGGACGGCGGCGGGGACGGGGCCGCCGGCTGGCTGCGCTGGTCGGGCGTGCTCGGGTGGGCGCTCGTGGTCGTCGTCCTGGTGGTGCTCGACCTCGTGCTGGCGGGCTCGCCGCGGTCGCTGTCGGTGCGGCGCGAGGAGCCCGGGGCCGTGCGCCTGGGCGAGCGCACCGCCGTGCCGCTGGTGGTGGAGAACTCCGGCGGCCGCCGGGTGCGCGGGGCGCTGCGCGACGCGTGGCCGCCGTCCGCGGGCGTCGTCGTCCCCCGGGCCGGTCGACACCGCCTCGACCTGCCCCCCGGGGAGCGCCGCCGCCTGGTCACCGACCTGGAGCCGTGGCGGCGCGGTGACCGCGAGGCGTCGGCCGTGGTGGTGCGGTCGGTGGGCCCGCTGGGTCTGGCGGCGCGGCAGCGGACGCTGCCCGCGCCCGGACGGGTGCGCGTGCTGCCGCCCTTCACCTCCCGCCGGCACCTGCCGGCGGCGCTGGAGCGGCTGCGGCAGCTGGACGGGTCCGCCAGCGTGCAGGTGCGCGGTCAGGGCACCGAGTTCGACAGCCTCCGCGAGTGGGTGGAGGGGGACGACGCCCGCTCCCTGGACTGGCGCGCCACCGCGCGTCGGGGCACGCCGGTGGTGCGGACCTGGCGCCCGGAGCGCGACCGGCGGGTGCTGGTGGTGCTGGACACCTCCCGCACGTCCGCCGCGCGCATCGGCGACGCGCCCCGGCTGGACGCCGCCATGGACGCGTCGCTGCTGCTGGCCGCCGTCGCGGCGACCGCCGGTGACCGGGTGGACCTGCTGGCCGCCGACCGCTCCGTGCGCGCCGCCGTGGTGGCGCAGCGACCGCCCGCGCTGATGCCCGCCCTCGTCCAGGCGATGGCCCCGCTGGAGCCGGCGCTGGTGGAGGCTGACTGGCCGGCGCTGGTGGCCCAGGTGCGCCGCCGCATGCCGCACCGGGGCCTGCTGGTCCTGCTGACACCCCTGGAGCCGGCGGCCGAGGCGGGCCTGCTGCCCGTGCTGGCCAGCCTCACCGCGCTCCACACCGTGGTGGTGGCGTCCGTGGCGGACCCGGCGCTGGACGTCCTGGCCGCCCAGCGCGGGGACGGCCCCGGAGGACGCCGTGCCCGTGGGGCGCCTGACGCCGCCGACGCGTACACGGCGGCGGCCGCCGAGCGCACCCGGCTGGAGCGGGCGGCCATGACCGCCCTGGTGCGGCGCACAGGCGCCGTGGTGGTGGAGGCCGACCCGGAGCACCTGCCACCCCGGCTCGCGGACGCCTACCTGTCGCTGAAGGCCGCCGGTCGCCTCTGAGGCCGTGGCGCGGACCACCGGGCACGCGCCGGGACCCCCGCGCAGCGGAAGATCGACATCCTGGCAAGATCCTCCGCCGGAGGTGGGCATGGATCTCATGGAACGGCGACGGCGGGCCGTTCGGCTGGACATCCAGCGCGCGGCCGTGGAGCTGTTCGAGGAGCACGGCGTCGAGGCGGTGGCGGTGGACCAGATCGTCGCGGCGGCGGGGGTCTCGACGAGCACCTTCCACCGGTTCTGCGCCACCAAGGAGGACGCGGCCACCTGCCACCTGGAGACCGCGGCCGAGGACCTGGCCGGCGCCGTGGAGCGACGGAGCGGCACGACGCTGCTGCGGGCGGTCCGCGACGCCGCGCAGGAGACGCTCGACGCGGTCGAGGCACCGGCGCTGGACCTGCGCCGGACCATCGCCGTGTGCCTCCAGCACCCGCCGCTGACGGCCAGGTGGCTCCTCGTCGGACGGGCGGGCCAGCAGCGGCTGGCGGAGCTCGTCGGTGGTGCGCCGACCGGTCCCGGCACCCAGCGCGCCGAGGTGCTGGCGGCCGCGGTGATGGGGGCGGTGCTGACCGCCTCGGAGCACTGGGCGCTGGACGGCGGCTCGCTGGCCGACCACCTGGACCGCTGCTTCGCGGTGCTCGAACCGCTCGACGAGCCCTTCCCGCCCCGTCCTCGGCAGACCTGACCGCGGGGCACGTCCCCTCCGTCTCCCCCGGCTCCCCGGGCTCCTCGGTCCCCCGGCTCAGCCGGCGACGGGCTCGACGGCCTCGCGCTGCTCCTCGCGCACGTCACCGGTCTCGCCGCGGCGGGCCGCGCGGCGGCCGAGCACCCCCGCGTAGGTGAGGAACGCCGCCAGCGCCAGGGCGCCGATGCTGATGCGCGCCCAGGTGGGCAGTCCGCTGGGGGTCACGAAGCCCTCCACGAGCCCGGACAGGCCGAGCACCGCCACGAGCCCCAGGGCGACGGTGACCAGGGCGCGGCCCTCCTCGGCGAGCGCGCGGCTGCGCGGCCGCGGGCCCGGGTCGACCAGGGCCCAGAACAGCTTCAGGCCGGCCCCCGCGGCCACGAAGACGCTGGTCAGCTCCAGGAGGCCGTGCGGGAGGATGAGGCCGAAGAACAGCGGGCCCTTGCCGTAGCTGATCATCAGCCCGGCGGCCACGCCGACGTTGAGACCGTTCTGCAGCAGCGCCCAGGGCACCCAGAACCCGCTGATCCCGAAGATGACGCACTGGGCGGCGATCCACGCGTTGTTGGTCCACACCCGGGCCGAGAACGCGGCGGCCGGGTCCGCGGAGTAGTAGCCGGCGAAGTCGGACTCGACGTAGCGGCGCAGCTCCTCGGGGGTGCCCAGCGCGGCGAGGACGGCGGGGTCCCTGACCACCCACAGCGCCGTGGCCGTGGCCACGGCGAGGGTGAAGGCCGCCGCTCCCGCCGTCCACCAGCGCACCCGCCACAGCGCCGCGGGGAAGGAGGTGGTGACGAAGCGCGCCAGGTCCCGCCAGGCGGGCTCGCGGGCCCCCGCGATCCGCGTCCGGGCGCGGGCCACCAGCCGCGACAGGTGGGCGGCCACGGCCGGGTCACCGCCTGAGGACCGCACCTGCGACAGGTGCGTGGCGGCGCGCTGGTAGAGCAGCACGAGCCGGTCCGCCTGGGCGCCGGTCAGCTGCCGGCGCCGGAGCAGCTGCTCGAGCTCGTCCCACTCGTCGGAGTGCACGGCCGCGAAGGCCTCGGCGTCCACCCGCCCAGTGTGCCGTGCCGGCGACCCGTCAGACTGCCGGTCACACCCCGGCGGAGGAGGGCGAGTGGCAGACCGCGACGACGACGCGCTGGTCCTCCCCCCTGCCCTCGTCACGGGCGAGGCCGTGGAGCTGGAGGTCCGCCCCGCCGGCCTGCTCTCGCGCGTGCTGGCCCTGGCGCTGGACGTCGTCGTCCAGCTGGGCCTGCTCGTCGGCGGGTTCGTGGTGTTCGCGGTGGCCACCGACGGGGCCGACGAGGCCACGCTCGCCGCCACGGGCCTGGGGCTGTCGGTGCTCGTGCTCGTGGTGCTGCCCGTGACGTGGGAGACGCTCTCGCGCGGCCGCTCCCCCGGCAAGGCCGCCGCGGGACTGCGGGTGGTGCGCGACGACGGCGGTCCCGTCCGCGCCCGCCAGGCGCTGGTGCGGGCGCTCGCCGCCGTCGGGGAGCTGTGGATCACGGGCGGCTCGGTGGCCGCGATCGCGTCGCTGGCCTCCCGCCGCGGCAAGCGCGTGGGCGACCAGCTGGCGGGGACCGTGGTGGTGCGCGACCGGGTGGCGCGCCTGCGGCCGCAGCCGCTGCCGCAGGCGCCGGAGCTCGCGGCCTGGGCGCGCAGCGCCGACGTCGGCATGCTGCCGGGCCGGCTCGCGGTGGCGGCGCGCACGGCGCTGGCGAGGGCGGACACCCTGCACCCGTCGTCGCGCGAGCGGGTGCTCGGCGCGCTGGCCGCCGAGGTGGCGGCGCTGGTGGCACCGCCACCTCCCGCGGGGACGCCGCCTGAGCGGCTGCTGGCGGCCGTCCTGGCGGAGCGGCGCGACCGGGACACGGCTCGGGCGCAGCGCGAGCGCGCCCGCCGGGACGCGCTGCACGAGCAGGCCCGCCGCCTCACCGGTCTCTGACGCCCGTCCCCTGACCGCAGCCGGGCCTCCGGCTGCGGTCCCGGACGCGGGGCGGGGCGCAGGACGACGACGGCGGGCCGCCCCCTCGCGGTGAGGGAGCGGCCCGCCGGGACGCGTCAGCTGGTCGAGCAGCCGCTCAGTACTTGTAGTGGTCCGGCTTGTACGGGCCGGCCACGTCCACGCCGAGGTACTCGGCCTGCGCCTTGGTCAGCTCGGTGAGCTTGGCGCCGAGCGCCTCGAGGTGCAGGCGCGCGACCTCCTCGTCCAGGTGCTTGGGCAGCAGGTGGACGGCGGTGGAGTACTCCTCGGGCTTGGTGAACAGCTCGATCTGGGCGATCGTCTGGTCCGAGAAGGAGTTCGACATGACGAACGAGGGGTGCCCGGTCGCGTTGCCGAGGTTCAGCAGGCGCCCCTCCGACAGCACGATGACCGAGTGGCCGTCGGGGAAGACCCACTCGTGGACCTGCGGCTTGATCTCCTGGCGCGTGACGCCCGGGATCCGCGCGAGGCCCGCCATGTCGATCTCGTTGTCGAAGTGGCCGACGTTGCCGACCACGGCCTTGTCGCGCAGCTTGGACAGGTGCTCGGCCGTCACCACGTCCTTGCAGCCGGTGGCCGTGATGACGAAGTGCGCCTCGTCGAGCACATCCTCCAGGCGCACCACCTGGTAGCCGTCCATCGCGGCCTGCAGCGCGCAGATCGGGTCGGCCTCGGTGACGAGCACGCGGGCGCCCTGGCCGCGCAGCGACTCCGCGGAGCCCTTGCCGACGTCGCCGTAGCCGCAGACCACGGCCGTCTTGCCGCCGATGAGGACGTCGGTGGCGCGGTTGATGCCGTCCACCAGCGAGTGGCGCACCCCGTAGGTGTTGTCGAACTTGCTCTTGGTGACGGCGTCGTTGACGTTCATCGCCGGGAAGAGCAGGGTGCCCGCGCGCTGCATCTCGTAGAGGCGGTGCACGCCGGTGGTGGTCTCCTCGGTGACGCCGCGGATGCCGGGCGCCATGCGCGTGAAGCGCGAGCCGTCGGAGGCGACGGAGCGGCGCAGCACCTCGAGGATGACGCGGTACTCCTCGTTGTCGTCGTCCGTGGGCTGCGGCACGGCGCCGGCCGCCTCGAACTCGACGCCCTTGTGGACGAGGAGGGTGGCGTCTCCGCCGTCGTCGAGGATCATGTTGGGGCCGTCGTGCCCCTCCCAGCGGAAGATCTCGTCGGTGCACTCCCAGTACTCCGCGAGGGTCTCGCCCTTCCAGGCGAACACCGGCACGCCCTTCGGGTCGGCGGGGGTGCCGCCGTGCTCGGGGAGGCCGACGACGACGGCCGCCGCGGCGGCGTCGTCCGTGGAGAAGATGTTGCAGCTGGCCCAGCGGACCTCGGCGCCGATCGCCACCAGGGTCTCGATGAGCACGGCCGTCTGCACGGTCATGTGGATGGATCCGGCGATGCGCGCCCCGGCCAGCGGCTTCGAGGCGGAGTAGCGCTCGCGCAGGGCCATGAGGCCCGGCATCTCGTGCTCGGCGAGGCGGATCTGGTGGCGGCCGGCCTCGGCCAGGGAGAGGTCGCGGACGCGGTGCTGCACAGTCACAGGGGTCTCCAGAGGGTCGGGTGAGCGACGGTGGCCGCAGCACCTGGGGGCGGCGGCCGTGTCGATGACCTGCCGGCGCGGCCCCTCTGGGCCTCGGTCAGCACCGACGCCGGACCACTCCATGCTACGCCCGAGATCGCGGACGCGCCGAGGGTCCGACGCTCAAGGGGGCCGCAGCGGGTGCCGATCTCCGCGGTGAGGTCCACTGCCGGGCCTCTCGCAGCGACGCACGCCACCAGGGGGTCCCGTGACGACCGCTCCTCCCGCCCGCCGCCTCTCCGACGCGCCGCTGGCCGTCAAGCTCGGCGCGTCCCTCGCCGTGCTCGGCCTGGTCAGCACCGGCCTGACGATCCTCGCCGTGGACCGGCTGCACGCGCTCGAGCGGGGCCAGCAGCACCTGTACTCCGAGACCGTCGTGCCGATGAGCCGCCTCAACGACCTGCAGCGCGCCTACCAGGGCGACCGGGCCAGGTACGCCTCCTACGGCCTGCTCGACGCGGGCCGCCGCAAGGACCTCACCGCGGAGCTGGCCGAGCGCAGGACGAAGCTCGACTCCACGCTGAGCGCCTACCAGGAGGTCGCGGACGACCCGGCGAGCGCGAAGAAGCTCGGCGACGACCTCGCCGCCTACTACGCCGTCGCCACCGGACAGCTGGTCCCCGCGGCCGACGCCGGCAGGCTCGCGGACGTCGGCACCGTGGTCACGGGCCCGCTGCAGGACGCCGTGGACGTGGTGATGGACGACATCCAGGCGGAGGCCGACGGCACCCGGGACCGCGCCGCCGCCGTGAACGCCCAGGGCGCCGCGACGGCCGCGCGCGCCGAGCTGGTCATGTGGCTCGCGCTCGTGCTCGGCGTGCTCACCGCCGGGGCGGTCGCCCTCGTCGTGGTCCGGCGGGTGCTCCGCACCGTGAGGGCCGTGCGCGCCTCGGTGGAGGCGCTGGCCTCCGGTGACCTCACCGCCGCGCCGGCCGTGACCAGCCGCGACGAGCTGGGGGCGACCGCCGAGGCGCTGGGACGGGCCATGACCTCGCTGCGCACCGTCATGGGGTCCGTGGTCAGCTCGGCGGACGCCGTGGCCGCGGCGTCCGCCGAGCTCTCGACGACGACGACGCGGGTCGGCGCCTCGGCCGACGAGACGAGCGTCCAGTCCGGCGTGGTCAGCGGCGCCGCCACCGAGGTGGCCGGCAGCGTGCAGACCGTGGCGGCCGGTGCGGAGGAGATGGGCGCGGCCATCCGGGAGATCGCCAGGTCCACGTCCGAGGCGACGCAGGTGGCCTCGACGGCCGTGCGCGCCGCGAGCGCCGCGAACGACACGGTGCTGCGCCTGGGCGCCTCGAGCCGGGAGATCGGCGACGTCGTCAAGGTCATCACCTCCATCGCCGAGCAGACCAACCTGCTGGCCCTCAACGCGACCATCGAGGCCGCCCGCGCCGGAGAGGCCGGCAAGGGCTTCGCGGTGGTGGCCACGGAGGTCAAGGAGCTCGCGCAGGGCACGGCCCGGGCCACGGAGGACATCGTGCGGCGGGTGGAGGCCATCCAGCAGGACTCCTCCGGCGCCGCCGAGGCGATCGCCGGGATCGCCGGCGTCATCGAGCGGATCTCCGGCTACCAGACCGCCATCGCCTCGGCGGTCGAGGAGCAGACCGCCACCACCCAGGAGATGTCCCGGGCCGTGGCGGAGGCCGCCGGCGGCACCGACCAGATCGCCGCCAACATCGCCGGGGTCACCCGCGCGGCGTCCGCGACCAGCTCGGCGCTGGCGCACACGGGCACGGCCGTGGAGGAGCTCGCCCGGAGGGCGTCCGACCTGCGCACCGACGTGGCCGTCTTCCGCTTCTGACAGCCCTCCCCCGTGCGGCCGCGGCCTGCGCGGCGCCCTACCGCAGGGCGTCGCGCAGGTCGGCCACGTGCGGGCTGGAGCCGGGGTCGGTGCCCGACCCCAGCGCCAGGTAGGTGGCGGCGAAGTCCGTGCGGGCGATGAGCAGCCCGAGCCGCTGGAGCGGCGTCTCCCCCTGCACCGACACCTGGGAGACGCGCACCCCGGCGCGCTCGGCGATGGCGACGACGGCGGAGCTGGCGGGCGCCTCCATCTCGCGCAGCAGCATGAGCCGCAGCTTGGGGCCGCCCGGGCCGTCGAGGAACGGGTCCGCGAAGACGTCGTCAGCGGTGGTGGCGAACGGGCCGCCGAAGGTGGCGACCACGTCGCCGGCGTCGTCGGGGAGGGTCCCGGCCAGCGCCGGGACGCGCGCGGAGCGGGCGAGCACGGTGGCGGCGCGGCGCGCGGCCACGGCGGACACGGGCCCGTCGCCGAGCACCACCGGCACCGAGCCGTCCAGCTCGACCGCGAGGGTCTTGGCGGGGTTGACGAAGGTGTCCGAGGACGGGCGGTCCTCGCGGGCCTCCTCGTCGAGGACGTCGGCGAGGGCCGCGAGCTCGGACGGGCCGGCGGCCAGGAGCCCCAGCCGGTCGAAGGCCAGCAGCACCGGCGTCAGCAGCGACCACAGCGCCGTGCGCGTGGTGGGCACCGCGACGGCGTCGCGCCCCGGTGAGGGGGTCTCCACGTGCAGGCCGCGCACCTGCTGGCTGACGCGGGCGAGCGCCGAGCCCTCGCGGGAGACGGTGAGCACGCGCGCCCCTCGTCGTCCTGCCTCGGCGACCACGGGGATCGCCGGGCTCTGGGACCCGGACAGCGAGACGGACACCACCATGTCCAGCGGGCCCACCCATCCGGGCAGCACGTCACCGGTGCGGGAGATCACCGGCACCGGTGACGCGGCTCCGGCGAGGGCGGTGACGGCGTCCGCCACCACCTCCGAGCCGCCGCGGGCCGCCACGAGGACGGCGCGCGGTCGGTCGGAGGGGTCGAGCCGCGCGATGCCCGACTCGAGGGCGTGGTCGGTGGCGCGGCGCACCTGCGCGCCGGCGCCGGCCAGGGCACGGAGCACGCCGAGCGGATCTCCGGCCTCGAGGCCGGCGGGGTCGTCGAGGAGGGCTTCGTCGATCATCGCGGGCTCCCGGGGGAAGGTGCGGGTCTGGTCAGGGCGCGCTGGGCGCGGTCAGCTCAGGGGCACGGCGTCGTCGGCCAAGAGCACCGGCACGCCGTCGATGACCGGGTAGGCCACGCGGTGCCCCGCGTCGGTGCACGCCAGCCCCTCGACCTCGTCGGCGAGCGCGACGTCGCGCAGCTCGGCCCCGTCGACCGGGCAGCGCAGGAGCGAGCGGACCCACGCCTCGCGCCACGGCTCGCCACCGGCGGTCGCGGCCATCAGGCGACCCCGCCGCGGACCTGGGCCAGCACCTCGTCGCGCACGCGCTCCATGGTGGCGGTGTCCGCGCCCTCGGCGTTGAGGCGCAGCAGCGGCTCGGTGTTGGAGGGGCGCAGGTTGAACCACCACATCGGGCTCTCCCCCTCGGGCGAGGAGATGGTCAGGCCGTCCATGGTGTCGACGACGCCGCCGCGGGCCTCCCAGGTCGCGCGCACGGCCGCCGTGGTCCCGGCCACGTCGGTGACGGTGGAGTTGACCTCGCCGCTGGCGGTGTACGGGTCGTAGTCGGCGACCAGCGCCGACAGCGCGCCGGGCTGCTCGCCGAGGGCGGCGAGCACGTGCATCGCGGCGAGCATGCCGGTGTCGGCGCCCCAGAAGTCCGTGAAGTAGAAGTGCGCGGAGTGCTCCCCGCCGAAGACGGCTCCGGTGCGGGCCATCTCGGCCTTGATGAAGGAGTGGCCGACGCGGGTGCGCACCGGGACGCCACCGGCGGCGGTGATCTGCTCCGGCACGGCGCGCGAGCAGATGAGGTTGTGGAGCACGGTGGCGCCCGGGTGCTTGGCCAGCTCGCGCAGGGCGACCATCGCGGTGACGGCGGACGGGCTCACCGGCTCGCCGCGCTCGTCGACCACGAAGACGCGGTCGGCGTCGCCGTCGAAGGCGAGGCCGATGTCGGCGCCGTGCTCCACGACGGCCCGCTGCAGGTCGACGAGGTTGGCGGGCTCGAGCGGGTTCGCCTCGTGGTTCGGGAAGGTGCCGTCCAGCTCGAAGTACATCGGGACGACGTCGAGCGGGAGCGCGGGCAGCCCGGCCTCCGTGCCGAGCACGGCGGGGGCGGTCAGGCCCGCCATGCCGTTGCCGGCGTCGACGACCACCTTCAGCGGGCGGGAGCCCGACAGGTCCACCAGGGAGCGCAGGTGCGCGGCGTACTCGGCGAGCAGCGCGCGGTCGCTGCGGGAGCCGGGGGCTGCCGCGGGCGGCAGCTCCCCGGAGTCGAGGTACTGCTGGGCCAGCGTCCGCACGTCGTCCAGGCCGGTGCCGGTGCCGACGGGCTTGGCGCCGGCGAAGCACATCTTGATGCCGTTGTAGGCGGCCGGGTTGTGGCTGGCGGTGAACATCGCCCCGGGGGCGTCGAGGTGGCCCGAGGCGAAGTACAGGCCGTCGGTGGAGCACAGGCCGATGACGAGCACGTCGCCGCCGCGGTCGGTGACGCCGCGCGCGAAGGCGTCGACGAGGAGCGGGCTGGTCGGGCGCATGTCGTGCCCGATGACGAGGGTCCCACCGGGGCGGCCGGCGCGACCGGCGACTCCGAGGACGTCGGCGGCGGCAGCTCCGAGGGCGTGGGCCACCGTCTCGTCGAGCTGCTCGGGGGCGAGGCCCCGGACGTCGTACGCCTTGACGATGGTGGCCAGGTCGATCCGCTGGGTCGGCACGACCAGGAAGCGTAGCCACGACCCCGCCCCACTCGTCAGGTCGACCGCACCCGGGTGGGCCCACCGAACCCCTCAGGGAGCAGTCCGCTGAGCCGATGGGATGACTGCCGCAGCGCGAGCACCCGCGCTGACCAGCGGCGCACCCTGGCACTTCCCCGCCGAGGAGGACCGTGGTCCACACCACCACCACCCTGCCGTCCACCCCGACCATCGCCGCCGCGGGCGGCAGCCCGGCGGGACCGGCCGGTGCTCCGCGCCGCCGTCGCCGCGCAGGCGCCACCGCCGCGCCGCTGGGGTCGCTGCTGCAGGCCACGTCCGCACGCCCCGCGTGCCCGGCGTGCGGCGCCGACCAGCTCACGGTGCTCTCGATGACGCTGACCGACGGCACCGCCGTCCGCTTCAGCTCCTGCCGCGGCTGCGAGCACCGCCAGTGGGACGCGCAGGACACCACGCTGACCATCACCGAGGTGCTGGAGCGCAGCCGGGGCTGACGCGTTCGTCAGTCCCGCAGCCCCGCAGCGCCCCACGGCCCCGCAGCGCTGAGCCCCGTCGAGCACGCGCTCGACGGGGCTCAGCCGCGTCAGGGGGTCCCGAGGATCAGTCCCGCAGCACCCGCAGGTGCCCGCGGCGGCCCGGGCCGCTCCCGGCGGGGGTGCCGACCGCGACAGGCTCGCGCGCCGGCACCGGCTCGGGGGCCGGGCGGGCGGCCTCGCGGACCGCGTCCGCGAGCGCCAGCAGGTCGTCGTGGCTCTGCCGGTGCTCGTACGCCTCCGGCTGGAGCCGGACGACCTCCCACCCGCGGGGAGCGGTGAGCCGCTCGGCGTGGGCCGAGCACAGGTCGTAGCAGTGGGGCTCCGCGGACAGCGCGAGCGGCCCCAGCACGGCCGTGGAGTCGGCGTACACGTACGTGAGGGTGGCGATCGCGGGAGCTCCGCACCCTGTCCTGCTGCACCGTCGCGACGCCATGTCCAGACGGTACTCCTGCCCGCTCCCCCGGACGGGCATTCGCCGCGACTCGCCGTGTTCGGGTCGTCACGATCCCGGGCGCGTCGCCGCACCCCGGGGTCTCTGTCTAGGGTCGGGTGGTGCCCAGCGCCCGCGGAGTCCGACGCCGCCGCCGCGACCGCCACGGCCGCGGGCTGCGCGGTCCCCTCATGCCGCCGGAGCTGCCCGGCACCCGCACCCGCGCCGAGCGCTTCGACGACGTCGTCCTGGACGCGGTCGAGCGCCTGGAGCGCCGGTGGGCCGAGCCGATGGCCGCCATCGAGTTCGCGGTGGAGGACGTGCCACCCGGTGACTCCGCCGCCTGGGAGCGCCCCGAGGTGGCGCTGGGCCGGTTCTTCCCGGCCACCCGCACGCAGCGGGCGCGGATCGTGCTGTACCGCCGTCCGCTGGAGACGCGCGGCACGGACGAGGCCGACCTCGCCGCCCTCGTCCACGAGGTGGTGGTGGAGCAGGTGGCCGCCGCCACGGGCATGACCCCGGAGCAGGTCGACCCCCGCTACCGCCCCGACGACGACTGATGCTCGCGCCGCTGACGCCCGCCACCGCCGCGGCGACGTGGACGCTCGACCCGGCGGCCGTGGCCCTGGCGCTGCTGCTGGCGGCCGGGCAGCTGTGGCTGGTGCGCCGCGCGCGGCGCCGGGGCCACCGCTGGCCGTGGTGGCGCACCGCGGTGGGCGCCGTGGCGGGCCCGGGGGCGCTGGTGCTGGCCAGCTGCTCGTTCCTCGCCGTCTACCGCGCGGTGGCGTTCTGGCCGGGGGCGCTGGCCAGCGCGGTGCTGCTCGTCGTCGTCCCCGCGGGGCTGGCGCTGGGCGACCCGCTGAGGCTGCTGCGCCTGGCGGGCGTGCCCCGGACCGCCCCGGACGACGACGCGGGCCGCGTGCCGCGGGGGCGGCTGCGGCGCCTGCTGGGCGGGGCGCTGGCCGTGCCCGTGGTGGGCGCGCTGGCGGGTGTGGCGCTGCAGCTGGCCCTGTTCCTGAGCCCCTGGTGGGCGGCGACGCTGCGCTCCGGGGCCGTCCGCTCCGTCACGGGACTGGCCCTGGTGGCGGTGGGGACGCTGTTCGCCGTGCCGGTGTTCGGGGCTGACGAGGGCGCCGCCGGTGAGACCGCCGGCGCCGCGGGGCTGCGGGTGCTGCTCGCCTTCGTCGACGCGCTGGTCGACGCGGTGCCGGGCCTCGTGGTGGGCGTGAGCGGCGCGGCGGTCGCCGGGGGGTGGTACGCCGCCCACCGGTCGCCCGGAGCGATGCCGGCCGACCAGGACCAGCTGCTCGGCGGCACGCTCCTGGTGGTGGTGGCCGAGGTGGTGGCGGCGCCGCTGCTGCTGCACGCCTGCCGACGCTGGGCCCGTGCCGACGCGGCGCAGGCGGCCCGGGAGGACGCCCTGCTCGACGTCCTCGAGCGCGGCGACGCCGCCCAGCGGCCGCCGCTCAGGGACCGCTGAGCGTCACCGCCACCGACGACGGCGCGGCCGCGCCGCCGCCCACGGGCGCCGCCGAGACGAGGTCTCCCCCACCGCCGGCCGGCGCGGGGACGCGCGCGGTGAGCGCGGCGACCACCTGACCGGCGCCGTCGGCGTCCCGCCCTGACGTCTGACCTGACGTCTGCCCGGACGGCTGGGCGGGTGCGACCGGCGTGAGGAGCAGCGCCACGGGGCTGCCCTGGGCGCCGGCGGTGCGGGCGAGGTCGTCGACGTCGGCGGCCGTGGTGGTGGACGCCGGCAGCTCCACCCGCCGCGCCGCGCTGGCGCGCCCGTCGGCACCGACCACCGCGACGTCCACCTGCGAGGCGCCGCGCGAGCTCAGCACGAGGCGGACGTCGGGGGTGGTCAGGCTGCCCTGGCGGCCCTGCCGCGCCGCGGGGGGCAGCGCCACGAGGGTGGGCCCGGACAGCGGCGGGGTGGCCGCGGTCCAGGCGAGGTCACCGGGCTGGGTCCCGTCCCCGGTGGGCGCGGTGTCGGTGCGGACACCGGCGAGCACGGGCCCGTCCGCCTGCACCGAGAGCGCCACGCCCCCCGAGGGCAGCCCCGGCAGCGGCACGTCGACCACCGACTGCGGTGGCACGGCCGTGGCGGGAGCGGTCCCCGCGGGGACGCTCGCGCCCGAGGCGCCGACCACGGCGAAGCGCGCGACCACCGGGTCGGTGCCCGGGTTGGCCAGGCGCAGCACGGCCGGCTGCGAGCCGGTGGCCGCGATGCCGGGGACCACCAGGGAGGTGGCGGGCGCGGCGGCCGGCCCGACCACCTCGGTGCCCCCGGGCACCAGGCCGTGGAGCACGGACTCGACGAGCCAGGAGGCCACCGGGCCGGCGGAGGAGCGGACCTGCACGGCCAGCGGGGCGCCCGAGGTGCTCGCGGCGCCGCCCGCGGACGCGCTGTCGACCACGCTCTCGAGCACCCCCTCGAGCAGCACGGACCGCTGCTCACCGGGTCCCAGCGACAGCCCCTGCAGGGCGCTCGGCTGCTGCGCACCGGTCGCCGTCAGCACGGTGACGTCGACGGTGGTGGGGGTCTGCGCCGCGTCGGCGAGCACCAGCCGGGTGGACCGCCCGACCCCGGTGCCGCCGCCCACGAGCCAGGTCTGCTCCTGCGGCGCCGCGCAGGCGGGCGTGGACAGGCCGCGCAGGTCCCCGGAGGTGGTGACGGACGTCGCGGCGCCGGCGAGCAGCGGTGCGCGACCGTCCACGGGGCCCGCCGCCAGCGACGTCGCGGCGCCGGCCGACGCGGCGGAGGGGTCCGCCTCGACGCGCTGCAGGTCGCCCAGGGCCTTCGCCGTGGACGCGCCCGGGGCCGACGACGAGGCCGACGCAGAGGAGGAGGACGACGCGGAGGACGACGCCGCGCTGGTGGGGGTGGAGGCGTCCGCCGCTGCGCTGGGGCGCTGCAGCAGCGTCGTGCCGGTCAGCGCGGGAGCGCCGCTGGCCAGCACCAGGCCCGTGGCGCTGCTCGCGGCGCTCGTGGTGCTCGGGGTGCTGCCGCGGCGGACACCGCCCTCGGCGCCGGTGACGGGCACGGGGGCACCGGGGCACACCAGCTGCGCCCCGGAGGCGGGCACGGGCACCTCCACGGCCGCGTTCCGCTGACCGCCGCCCGGGGCGGCGCTGGGCGCCGCCACGGCGCCCAGCGCCAGCCCCCCGGCCACCAGCGCCGCGGCACCCAGTCCGCTGAGCGCGGCGGCGACGCGTCCGGCGCGGCTCACCGCCGGCTCCGTCCGCGGACGGGCACCGGCACGGCCACCATGGCGGTGAGCAGCAGCACCACGCCCTGCAGCCAGTCCCAGACGAGGGTGGCCGGTGCTGCGCGGGTGATGACGAGGTGGCCACCGGTGGGGGGCACCTCCACGCCGAGCGCCCAGCCGTCCACCGTCACGACGGGGAGGCGGCGCCCGTCCAGGTGGGCGGTCCAGCCGCTGTCGGAGCGCTCGGCGACGACGGCGGTGCGGTCGTCCGCACCGTCCCCGTCCGAGGAGCCGGAGGGGGGCACCTGCGCGTCGACGTCCAGCCCGTCGGAGGCCAGGGCCGCCAGCACCGTGCCGTCGGAGGCCAGGAGTCGCGCGCGGGCCGGGCGGTCCGCGGCGGTGTCGCCGCCCCCGCTGGCCGGCAGCACGCGGTAGAGGACCCCCGCGCCGGTGCTGCCGGCGCGCGAGAGCCCGGCCACCGCGTCGAGCCGGGCGGTGGCCCGCTCGGGCACCGCCGGCGCGGCGTCGCCCTGCGCCGGCGCAACGGCGCCCTGCGCCTGCCCCTGCGCCTGCGTCCCGGAGGCGGAGGGTTCGAGGAGCACGTAGCCGACGCCGAGGTCGGCCAGAGCGGGGCGGGGGTCGGCCGAGCCGGCCACCAGCAGGGCCGTCGCGGAGCGCAGCGCCCCGTCAGCGGCGGCACCGGTCGCGGTGGCGCTCGCCCCGGCCACGGGACTGCCCGCGGCGGCGAGCCCGGAGACCACCGAGGTGCTCGCCAGCGTCAGCGGACCGCGGCGCAGGAGGGCGCGGACGCCGCCGTCGTCGTCGACCCGCAGGTGCAGGGTGCTCACGGCGTCCGGTGAGCGCGCGGCGTCGAGGGCCACGGCGGGCACCTGGTCGGTGGGGCGGCCGGCGACTAGCCCGGGGTGGCCCGACTGCTGCAGCGCCCAGGCGCCGAGCAGACCCGTCGGACCGACCAGCGCGACCGCGGCGACGAGCGCGGCCCACCGGGCACCGCGCCCCGGCCGCGGGGCGGTGCTGTCGACCTCGTCGCCGAGACCGGCGTCCTCGGTGCCCAGGGCGCCTTCGGTGGGGTCCTCGACGGCGTCGTCGTCCAGGTCCTGTCCCGCAGGCGGCGTCCGCAGCACGCGGGGGGCGCGAGCGAGGGCGGCGGTCCCCAGGCCCAGCAGCACCAGGCTCGTGGCGGGCCCGGCCCAGCCCCCGGCGGACGCGGCCGTCACCGCGGCGACGAGCCCGGCGCCAGCGGCCCACCACCCGGTGCGCGCCGCCCGGGCCCGGGGTCCGCGGGCAGCAGCGCCGAGCAGGGCCAGCACCACCAGCACCGCCCCGGGCAGCGCGGCCAGCGCGGTGACCAGCGCGGTGGCCAGGGGCGCACCGCCTGTGAGGGCGGCCAGGGCGGACCCGGCCGCCGGGTCGCCCAGGACGGCGCCCGGGTCGGCGAGCAGCAGCTGCACCGGGGGCACCGCCGGAGCGGCCAGCGGCAGCCCCGGCCCGAGGAGCAGCGCGCGCGGGTCGGCGAGGGCGGGGGCGAGCAGCGGCCCCGTGACGGCCAGCGGGGCGAGCACCGCCCAGAGCACCGCTCCCGGCCAGCGCCGCGCCGTGACGGCCACCACCGCCACCACCAGCAGCAGCGGCAGCAGGAGCAGCGGCGCCCCGGCCACGGCCAGCGCCCCCGCCAGTCCCGCGAGGGCACCGGCGGCCATGGCCGGGCGGCGGGCGGGCGCGGTGGCGGCGCGCGCCAGGCCCAGGGCCGCCCAGGGCAGCGCGAGGTGGGCGAGCAGCGCCCCCGCGCGCCCGGTGCCCGAGGCGGCCAGCAGCGGTGCGGCACCGGCCCAGGTCAGGGCGGCGGTGGCCCGCAGCAGGCGGGAGCGGGTGGCAGCGCCGGCGGCGCACCAGCCGCCGAGGCCGGCCAGCGGCAGGGCGAGGAGCAGCAGGGCCACCACGGCCAGGTGGGGGGAGCCGCCTGCGAGCAGGCCCAGCAGCGCCAGCGCGGACAGCCAGGGGTCGGCGGGGGCGGCCACCCCCAGGCCCGTCGGCTGCCAGTCGGAGCGGGCGGCGGACCACAGGTCGCCCAGCCCCGGGGCGGCGGCGAGGGCGCCGCCGGTCACCTGCGCGCCGGGTGCCAGAGCGCCCAGCAGCGGGTGCAGCGCCACCGCGCCCACCACGAGGAGCGCCGCGAGCAGCGGAAGCAGCACACCGAGACCGCGGCGCGGGGCGAGGGCGTCGGCGTCGGTCGCGGCGCCGGCTCCGGCGGGCTCCGCTCCCAGCGGATCGGTCCGGGACCCCTGCGCGTCAGCGGCCTCGCGCGGCGCGGGCACCTCCGGGAGGCGGACCACCGGCACACCGGACGGCGGGGTGGTGGCAGCGGCGAGGGCACGGGCCGCCACCACCGGCAGCACCCCGGTGGCAGGGGCGATGCCGGTGCGCGCCCACCGGTCGCGGTGCCAGCGCACCACCTCCCGGCGCGGGACGAGCAGCGGTTTCAGGGAGCTGCGCGGGCGCACCGCGGTGCGGGCGGCGGCGCGGCGGGCGGTGAGCACCCGGTCGGGGCGGGCCAGGGCGGCGAGGACGGCGGTGAGCTCCCCGCCGGCGCTGTCGGGCTGCTTGGCCGCCACGCGCACGAGGAGGCGGGCGAGACCGCCGAGCAGCACGGCCAGGGCCACCAGCGGCAGAGCGGCGGGTGCTGCCGCCACGAGGCGGGCGTGCGCCTCGTGGCGGCGCTCGGTCCAGCGGACGGCGCGGGCGGCGCGGGTGTCGCGCATCCCCGACCGCGTCGCGTCGACGTGGCGCACCACGGCGCTGGGGACGACGACGACGCGCGAGCCGGCGAGCCGGGCGCGGCGGCACAGGTCGAGGTCCTCGCCGAGCACGGGCAGGGCGGGGTCGCCGCCGAGGCGCTCCAGCAGGTCCCGGCGCACGAGCATGCCGGCGGTGGAGACCGCGAGGACGTCGTCGCGGTGGTCGCGCTGGCCCTGGTCGCGGTCGCCGTGCTCCACGCCGGTCAGGCGCCGCCCCAGGGCGGAGGTGCTGAAGCCGACCTGGTGGAGCAGGCCCTCGTCGTGCCAGTCGACCACCTTGCAGCCGGCGACCCCCACCGAGGGCGCCACCTCCACCGCGGCGAGCAGCTGCTCGAGCGCGTCGGGGGCGGGGGCGCAGTCGTCGTGGAGGAGCCACACCCAGCGCAGCGGCGCGGGCACCGAGGTGTGCTGGCGCGCAAGGGGCGGGGAGGCCGGGCCGGCGGTGAGCGCGGTGGCGTCGGTGGCGGCCAGCGCCGCGCGCGCGGCGTCCAGCAGGCCGGCGCGGCGCCGCAGGGGCAGCACGCCGACAGCAGGGGCACCGCCGAGGACCCGCGAGCGGCGGGCGTGCGCCGCCAGCAGGGCGGCGCTGCCGTCCGCGGAGGCGGCGTCGAGCAGCACCACGCGGTCCGGGGTGCGCGTCTGGGCGTCCAGGGCGTCCAGCGCGGTGGGCAGCCAGCGCTCGCCGTCGCAGGCGAGCACCACCGCGTCGACGTGCGCGACCAGGGCGTCCGCACCGCGCTCGCGGCCCGGGAGCCGCAGGCTCCCGGTGCGTCCGGGGTGCCCGGGGCGCTCGGGGTGCTCCCCGGCGCCCGGCTCACCGCTGGCGGTGGCGCCGCGCACCGCCGCACCCCGGCGGGCGTGCCGGGGCTGCGGCGACAGTGGCGCCGAGGAGGGGCTGGGGCTCAGACCGCGCGGCGCTTGACGCGGCGCCGCTCGCGCTCGGAGAGCCCGCCCCAGATGCCGAAGCGCTCGTCGTTGGCCAGCGCGTACTCCAGGCACGGCACGCGCACCTCGCAGCTCATGCAGACGCGCTTGGCCTCGCGGGTCGAGCCGCCCTTCTCGGGGAAGAAGCTCTCGGGGTCGGTCTGCGCGCACAGGGCGCGCTCCTGCCAGTCGACGGCGTCGTCGGCGTCGCCCTCGCCGAGGAGCAGCTCCAGCGCCGGGTCGCCGTCGAGGGGCTCGGCGTCCTCGTCGTCGTCGTCCTCGACGTCGGCCAGGTCGTCGGCCAGGTCGTCCAGCTCGGCCTCGAGCTCCGGGGAGAGCTCCTCCAGCGAGGGGCCGGTGAGCGCCTCGAACGAGCTGCGCGGGGCGATGACGCCGGCGCTCGGGGCGGCGATGACGGGCATCTGTCCCGTCTCGGTGGGGAGGGCCGTCCGCGGTCGCGGCAGGCCGAGGGAGACGGTGGTGCTCTCGCTCATCTCGACTCCTTGGATCAGTCTCAGCGAGCCCCGCGGAGGAGCTCCCGCCCTGCGAGGCGGTGACTGAATTACATACGTGCGACTACGCGGCGTGCAGGCGAAACGCAGGAAGCGGCGGCACGTGTTTGGTCCGCTGGGCGTGTCGCGCCCTGCGCGCCGCGGGGCAGAACGGACACCGCCGGACACTCCGGGCCCACCTGGGCGCGGGGACGGAACGGGCGGATCGGACGGGCGACGACGACGGGGGACGGGGACGCGCCACTGACCTGGGACTATGCCCCACGAGTCACATCTGTACCACCGATCACATGCGCCACGGTGACGGCTCGGCCGCAGCCTCGCAGGCACCACCGACAGCCCGTCACGCAGCGCGACCACCGACAGGGGGCCGGCGGGCCGGCGCGCCGGTGGCGGAGCCTCGGCACCTGACCTCGGTCACTCCTGGGACTGACCGAGGTCACCTGCGGCGAGCGCTCCAGGGCGAACGCCACCGCACCTGACCACGGTCACCCCCGGGACTGACCACGGTCACCTGCGGCGGCGGGCCAGCCGGTGCAGCGGTGGGCCAGCCGGGCCAGCCGGGCCTGGGGGCGCGCGGGGACGCCTCGGCGGTCAGGCGCGCTCGCGCGCCCGCAGCTCGACGGCCACGGAAGCGTCCACGACCTCCTCGCCGTCCACCGTCCGCACGGCGCCAGGCACCACGTCGGCCTCGAGCCGCTCGGCCCACAGCGCGGCGCGCAGCCGCTCCACGGCCGCGCCCACGTCGTACGCCGGCCCGCTGACGGCGAGCACGTCCCCGTCGGCCGAGACGGCCGCGCCGCCGAGGCCGCGTCCCGCGGCCGCCACGTCCACGGCGCGCGCCACCCGCTCGCGGACCGGGCCGCCCGGGGCGATGGGCGGCGGCGCCACCTCCCGCTCGCCCAGCCCGAGCGCCGCGCGGACCGCCTCGACGTGGCCGAAGGCGAACCAGTCGCCGGGTCCGGTGCGCACCAGGCGGGCGGCGCCGGTGCCGTCGTCGTCGCCCACGTGCGCGTCCAGGCCGCGCACCAGGGCCACGGGCGTGCCGGCGGCCTTGCCCTTGACGAGGTCCGCGAGCGCGGCGACCTCGTCGGCCACGCCGCGCACGGTGACCTCCATGACGCGGCCGGACCTGTCGAGGCGTCCGCGGGCGTCGTCGAGGACCTCCAGGCCCGCGGCGCCGAGTGCGAAGTCGGTGACGCCGTCGCGCCAGGGCCGCCCGCTGGTGTCGCTGACCACCACGGCCGGGGCTCCGCCGCCCAGGGCGGGCTCGAGCAGCGCCCGCAGGCGGGTCCGCAGGGCTCGCGCGGAGGCGTCGGGGTCGGCGGGGAGCAGCAGCACGGTGCCCTCGGCGACGTCGGAGGCGTCGATGCCCGCGGCGGCCATCACCGGCCCGGACCGGGAGTGCACCACCCGCGTGGTGCGCCCGTCCGGCAGGCCCCGCTCCGCCACGAGCCGCACCGACTGCTCGTCGAGGGCCTGCTCGCGCACCGCCGCCGGGACGGCCCGGCCCTCCGCCTTGGCCACCACCTTGCTGGCGACGACGACGACGTCCCCGGCCCCCAGCGCGATCCCCGCCGCGGCGCAGGCGCGGGCGAGCAGGCCGGCGAGGTCGTCACCCGGGCCGATCTCGGGCAGGCCCGGCACCGAGAGGGCCACCACCTCGGCGGGCGGCAGCGGGGCGGTGGTGGCCGCAGGGGTGGTGCTCATGCGTAACCTCCGTCGCGCAGGCCGGCGGCGGCCTCGAAGCGGTTGCGGGTGGGGTCGCCTCCGGCGCGCAGCTCGGACAGGCCGTACAGCAGCGGCAGGAGCAGCCCCCAGCGCCGCCACTGCAGCACGTGGACGGCCTCGTGGCGGAGCCGGTCGTCGGCGCACGTGCGCGGGTCGGAGCCGGTGACGTAGGTGGTGCCGTACGTGGTGCCGCCGCGGGCGTAGGTGCGCCCCCGGGCACCGGAGCACACCCGCACCCGCACCCGCTCACCGTCGCGGGCGCCGGGCACGCCCGGCACCTCGACCACGCGGCAGGTGGCGCCGTCGACCCGGGCGAGCGCTGCGGCGAGCAGCCCCACGCCCTCGGCCACCACGCGGCCACCCCCTCTCACCACCGTGATCATGGACGTCCGGAGCACCCTCCCGTTCCTGTCGCCCATGATCACGGTCGAGGGCTTCGGCGGCCGGTGGCCAGGGCGGCGTCGAGGGCGGCTCCGGCGAGGTCGGCGGCGGCCTGCGGCGAGCTCATGAGCAGGGGCCGCGCGAGCACGCGCCCCCGGCCGGGCGCGGCCCCGGGCACGGCGGCGCCGTCGAGGGCGCCGTCCGCGTCGTCGTCGACCAGCCAGGCGTCCAGCAGGTCCGCGTAGAGGCCGGCCACCCCCAGGGCGGAGGTCTCGACGCCGATCGCGGTCAGGCAGGCGTCGGCCATGCCCCGCACCACGCGGCCCCCCAGCACCGGGGAGACGCCGACCACGGGCGCGCCCCCCTCGCGCAGGGCCTCGCGGACCCCCGGCACCCCGAGCACCGTGCCGATGCTCACCACGGGGTTGGACGGCGGCAGGAGCACCGCGTCGGCGTCGCGCAGCGCCTCGACCACGCCGGGTGCGGGCTTCGCGGCGTCCACCCCCACCTGCGTGAAGCCCGTGGCGGGCACCGAGGCGCGCAGCCGCACCCACCACTCCTGGAAGTGGACGGTGCGGCCGTCGGCGAGGTGGACGTGCGTCTCGACGTCGTCGTCGCTCATGGGCAGCAGCCGCACGCGCGGGCGCCCCTCCCCCGGGTCCGGCAGCCACCGCTGGCACAGCCGCTCCACCACGGCCGAGAGCGGCAGGCCCTCGCGCAGCAGCTGGGTGCGGAAGACGTGCGTGCCGAGGTCGCGGTCCCCCAGGGTGAACCAGTCGGGGCCCGTCCCGTACGCGGCGAGCTCGGAGGAGACCACGCGGGTCTCGTCGCGCCGGCCCCAGCCCTGCTCCTCGTGGACGGCGCCGCCGAGGGTGTACATCACCGTGTCGAGGTCGGGCGTGATGCGCAGGCCGTGCATGGTGGTGTCGTCGCCGGTGTTGACGACGGCGGTCACGCGGGCGCTCCGGCGGTCGGGGTCGGGCGAGGCCGCGAGGTGGGCGAGCAGCCCGCGCAGGAAGCGCGCACCGCCCACACCACCGGCGATGGCCGAGATGTGCACGTCGTCCATCTTCACACCGGCACCGGGGCCCGCTGTGGCCCGCCGTGGTCCGCCGTGGCCCGCTCTGGCCCCTGGGCCGCCCCCAGGCCAGCATGGCTCGGGTGCGCCTCCCCAAGCTGCCGCTCGGCGACCTCGCAGACCGCGTCTCGGACCAGCTGGCGAGCCGGCTGACGGGTCGCGACGACGACCCCGCGGCCGGCCCGGCCGCCCCGGCCGCGCTGCCGGTCCGCCCGCCCCACGAGCCGCAGCGCGTGCTGCTGCTCGGTGGCACCTCCGACATCGGCCTGGCCCTCGTGAGGCGCCTCGGGCGCGAGCGGCCGCTGGACGTGGTGCTCGCCGGTCGCCCCGGACCCCGGCTGTCCGAGGCCGTGGCGGCGCTGGCCGCCGAGGGGCACTCCGCGCGCGCCGTGCCGCTGGACGCCCGCGCGCCCGCCACGTGGTCACCGGCGCTGGCGGAGGCCTTCGGGTCCCGCGGCGTGGCCGCCGGGGTGCCCGTCGGCCCTGTCGACGTCGTCGTCCTCGCGGTGGGGGTGCTGCCCGACGGGAAGCGCTCCTGGCAGGACCCGACGGCCGCCGCCGACCTCGTGCAGGTCAACACCGCGGCACCCGTGGCGCTGGCCGCCGAGGTGGCGCAGCGGCTGCGGGCCCAGCGCGGCGGCACCCTCGTGGTGCTCTCCAGCGCCGCGGCCGTGCGCGCCCGCTCCACCGACTTCGCCTACGGCGCCAGCAAGGCCGGGCTCGACGCGTTCGCCTCGGGGCTGCGCGAGGCGGTCCGCGGCGACGGCGTGCGCGTGGTGGTGGTGCGCCCGGGCTTCGTGCGGACGCGGATGACGGCGGGGCGGTCGGCCTGGCTGGCCACCACCAAGGAGGCCGTCGCCGACCTCACCGCGCAGGGCCTGGAGGCCGGGAGCGACGTGGTGTGGGCACCGCCGGGCGCCCAGGTGGTCACCGAGGCGCTGCGCTGGGCGCCGCCGCGCCTGCTGCGCCGCCTGCGACTCTGACGCCGACCGCCCAGGGCCCGTCCACGGGAGTCCCTCAGCTGCGCATACCGGTGGCCACGGGCACGTGCGTCGGCAGCGTCATCCGCGCCGCGCGGCGCGGGCGCGCGACGCCGTCCAGCTCGAGCAGCCGCTGCACCCGGTACCGGTGCCCGCGGTAGCACTCGATGACCTCGGCGCAGCCCGCGTCGTCGAGGACCTCGCCCGTCAGCGCGTAGGAGACGTTCTTGGCCACGTGGTAGTCCGCGAAGGAGAAGGCGTCGGGGTCGCCGTGGGCGCGGTGGCGCACCTCGGCGGCCGTCCACACGCCCACGCCCGGCAGGGTGCGCAGCGCCGGCTCCACGCGCTCCGGCGGCAGGTGCACGGTGCGCTCCAGCGCCGGGGCGCACCGCGCGGCGTGCAGCACCACGCGGCGGCGGCGCTCCTCCACCCCGGCGCGCAGCCACTCCCAGCTGGGGATCGCGGCCCACGCGCGGGCGCTCGGCGGCACCCGCATGCCCTCGGCGGGCCCACCGGGCGCTGACGGGCCGCCCGGTCCGGCGTCGTGCAGGCCGCCCGGGGCGGGCTCGCCGAAGCGGCGCAGCAGGTCGCGCCAGGCGCGGTGCGCCTCCACGCCCGTCACCACCTGCTCGATCGCGGCGCCGGCGAGGGCCTCGAAGACCGCGCGGGTGCGCGGCACCCGCACGCCCCGGTGGCGGCGCCACGCGGAGACCAGCACGGCGTGCTCGGCCCGCGGCACGAACCCGCTGTCGTCCTGGTCCTCCCCCAGCAGCTCCGCCGCACCGTCGACGGCGCACGCGGCGCCCTCGCCCCAGGCGGAGGCCTCGACCACGCCGTGAGGACCGCCGCCCAGCACCGCGGGCGGCAGGTGGCGCAGCCGCAGCAGCGCCGGGCCGTGGGGCGTGCGGGTGGCCCACCACCACATCGACCAGGGGCCGATCCCCTCGCGGCGCACCGCGGGGTCCCCTCCTCCGCGGCGCAGGGCGCCCAGCGTGGCGGACAGGTCCAGCGGCTGGCGCAGCACGAGCACGCCCTGCGCCACCGGAGCACCACCCGCCGTCACCCCCTCATCCTGCGGGCTGCGCCGGGCGGCGCGGAACCCGCTCCGGCGTGCCGCCTACCGTCGTCGTCGTGAGCTCGCCCACGGACCGCGTCGACGTCGCCCGCCTCCTGGCCCGCCTGCGCGCGCAGGACTCCGGCCGCCCCCGAGTGACCTGGTACGGCGCCGACGGGGAGCGCGTGGAGCTGTCGGCGCGGGTGCTGGAGAACTGGGTGGCCAAGACCGCCAACCTCCTCGTGGAGGAGCTGGACGTCGAGACCGGGGACGGCGTGGTGCTCGCCCTGCCCGCGCACTGGCGGACGGTGGCCTGGCGGCTCGCGCTCGGCGCGGTCGGCGCCGAGCCGGTGGAGGACGACGACGACGCCCGCGTCGCGGTGGTCGCCGACGGAGCGCCCGCGCCCGCCGGTGCCGAGCACGTGGTGGTCCAGGCGCTGGGCGCGCTGGCGCTGCGCGCGACCTCCGTGCCGGCGGGGGCGCTGGACGCCGCCGCGGTGGTCGCGGGCTTCGGCGACGCCTTCCCCTTCGTGCCCGACGCGCCGGGGCTCGTGGTCGCCACCGCGGCGGCACCGGGCGCACGGGTGCTCGTCGACGTGCGCGAGGTCGGCGACGCGGCCGCGCTCGACGCCGTGCTCGCTGCGCTGGCCGGGGGCGGCAGCGCGGTGCTGCTGGGGCCGGGCGCCCCCGACGCCGAGCGCGTCGCCGCCCAGGAGGGCACCGCCTGACCGCCCGCGCCGCCGCCCCGTGACGCGGGGCGTCAGTGAGCGAGCTTGAGACCCACCACACCACCGACGATCATGGTCAGGAACACCACCTTGAGCACCGACACCGGCTCGGTGCCGGTGACCATCGCGTACGCGACCGTGAGCACGGCGCCGATGCCCACCCACACCGCGTACGAGGTGCCCACGGGCAGCTCGCGCATCGCGTAGGCGAGGCCGGCCATGCTCGCGAGGATCGCGACGGCGAACACGGCGGTGGGGCCGGGGCGGCTGAAGCCCTCCGAGCGCCCCAGGGCGGTGGCCCAGACGGCCTCCAGCACACCGGACAGGACGAGCACGAGCCAGGACACGACGGACCTCCACGGGTCGGGGGGGCAGGAGCACGGCCGTCTTGTCGCTGTCCGGGTACGGCACCCTCGTCCGGGAGCCCGGTCAGGGGCCCGCCACCAGGGTGGCACACGGGAGCGCTCCGAGGACGGCGGTGAGCCCGTCCCCTAGGGTCGGCGCATGGCCAAGCGCGCGCTGATCACCGGAGTCACCGGCCAGGACGGTCTCTACCTGTCCGAGCTGCTGCTGTCCAAGGGCTACGAGGTCTACGGCCTGGTGCGCGGGCAGAACAACCCCAAGCTGCCGCTGCTGGCCCGCGAGGTGCCCGGGGTCAAGGTCCTCACCGGCGACCTCATGGACCTGTCCTCCCTGATCAGGGCCCTGAACATCGCCCAGCCCGACGAGTTCTACAACCTCGGCGCCATCTCCTTCGTGGCCTACTCCTGGGAGAACGCCGACCTCACCGCCGAGGTCACCGGCAAGGGCGTCCTCAACGCCCTGGAGGCCGTCCGCCTCTACGCCGGCGACGACGTGGACAAGGTCCGCTTCTACCAGGCCTCCTCCTCGGAGATGTTCGGCAAGGTCCAGCAGGTGCCCCAGAAGGAGGACACCCTGCTGTGGCCGCGCTCGCCCTACGGCGTGGCCAAGGTCTTCGGCCACTACATGACCATCAACTACCGCGAGTCCTACGGCATGCACGCCTCCTCGGGGATCCTGTTCAACCACGAGAGCCCCCGCCGCGGCCCGGAGTTCGTCACCCGCAAGGTCTCCCAGGCCGTCGCCCGGATCTCCCTGGGCCTGCAGGACGAGCTGGTGCTGGGCAACCTCGACGCCCGCCGCGACTGGGGCTTCGCCGGGGACTACGTCGAGGCGATGTGGCGGATGCTGCAGCAAGACGTCGCCGACGACTACGTGGTGGCCACCGGTGAGACCCACGCCATCAGCGAGCTGCTGGACGTGGCCTTCGCCCACGTCGGCATCGACGACTGGTCCAAGGTCGTGCGCCAGGACCCGGCCTTCATGCGCCCCGCCGAGGTCGACCTGCTCATCGGTGACCCCACCAAGGCCAAGACCCAGCTCGGGTGGGAGCTCAAGGTCGGGTTCACCGAGCTGGTCCGGATGATGGTCGACGCCGACCTCGCCGAGCAGAAGGCGCTCGCCGGCAAGTGACGCAGCAGCAGAGCGCGCCCCCGGGCGCCACCCGCCGGGTGGCGCTGGTCACCGGCGTGACCGGGCAGGACGGCGGCTACCTCGCCGAACTGCTCGCCGCCGAGGGCACCCTCGTGCACGGCGTGCGCCGCGGCGCGGGGCCGCTGCCGGCGCACCTGGAGGCCCTGGGCGACCGGCTCGTCGTCCACACCGCGGACCTGCTCGACCCCGGCGCGGCCGCGGCGCTGGTGCGGGAGGTCCGGCCCGACGAGGTCTACAACCTCGCCGCCGAGAGCTCCGTGGCCCGCTCGTGGGAGGAGCCGGTGGAGACCGCGCTGCTCGACGCGGTGCTGCCCGCCGCGATCCTGCACGCCGCGGCGAGCACCACCGCCACCGGCGGCGGCCCGGTGCGGGTGCTGCAGGCCTCCAGCGCCGAGGTCTTCGCCGGCGCCGGCGTGACCCCGCAGGACGAGTCGACGCCCGTCGTCCCCGTGACCCCGTACGGGGCCGCGAAGGCCTACGCCCACCACCTCGTGCAGCTGCACCGCGCCGGCGGCGCGTTCGCGGTGAACGCGGTGCTCTACCCGCACGAGTCGCCCCGCCGCCCGGCGCGCTTCGTCACCCGCAAGATCACCTCGACGGTCGCGGCGATCGCCCGCGGCCGCGCCGACGAGCTGGTGCTCGGCAACACCGCCGCCCGCCGCGACTGGGGCTGGGCGCCGGACACGGTCCGCGCCATGGTCGCGGCGCTGCGCCACGACGAGCCGCTGGACGTGGTGGTGGCCACCGGCACGTCCCACTCGGTGGAGGACTTCGTCGCCGCGGCGTTCACCCGCGCCGGGGTGGCGCAGTGGCGCCACCTCGTGCGCACCGACCCGGCCTTCGTGCGCCCCAACGACGCCGCCGACCTCGTGGGGGACCCGCGGCTCGCCCGCGAGGTGCTCGGCTGGGCGCCCACGCGCTCGTTCGCTGACGTGGTCGGCGCCATGGTCGACGCCGACCTCGCCGCGCTCGACGCCTGACCCCCTCCGCAGCCGGTCGCGGTCCGACAGCAGGACGACGACGAGACGGCCCGCCCCCGCACGGTGCGGGGACGGGCCGGTCGTCGTCAGGGCCTCGTCGGGCTACGGCCAGGTGCGCCAGACGCCCACGCCGTCACCGCGGTCCGGCGTGCTGGTGGCGGACCCGGTCGAGACCCCGCTCACGTCCCAGCGGCCCACGACGGGCCTGTCCGTGGCGGCGCCGTAGCCGAAGAGGGAGTCGGGCTGCCCGGGCGTGATGGAGTTGCGCAGCCACCACGTGCCGGCGGAGTAGACGCCGACGGTGTCCCTGCCGTCGCCGTCCCAGTCGCCGACCACGGGGGTGGCCTGCGGCCAGCCGTACTGGAAGACGGCGCCGGCCGGGCCGGGGGTGGCGGTGCCGCGCAGCCACCAGCTGTAGCCGTCGTAGACGCCGATGCCCGAGCGGCCCTTGCCGTCCCAGTCGCCGACCACGGGGCGGACGCCCTTGAACCCGTAGACGAACTTGTGGTCCGGCGGTCCGGGGGTGGCGGTGTCGCGCAGCCACCACGTGTAGGTGGCCGGGTCGTAGACGCCGATCCCGTCGGTGCCGCTGCCGGTCCAGTCTCCGCAGACGGGGACCATGGTGGAGGAGCCGTAGCTGAACGTGAGGTCCGGTCCGCTGCTGGAGGGTGACTGCTGGACGGCCCACTGGCCGGCGCTGTAGACGGCCAGCCCGTCGGTGCCGTCGCCGTCCCAGTCGCACGACAGGGCGGTGCCCCTGGGGTCGCCGAAGTAGGCGGTGCCGTCGGGTGCGCCCGGGGACGACGTGGTGCGCAGGTCCCACTCCTTCTCCGACACCAGCTGCGCGACCCTGGTGCGCAGCGACGGGAGCTGGGAGTAGAGGTTGGCCCCCGGGCAGGCGGTGGCGTTGAGGTCGCGGTGGCCGGAGATGGTGCTCACCGTCACCTGGGCCCCGGCCTGGTAGCGGATGTTGGAGCCCGACAGGCCGGCGCTCGTGAGCGTCGCCGTGCCGGTGGGGTCGGTGTGGGAGATCGCGAACTTCCAGGCGATGACGCGGGCGAGGGCGTCCATCCCCGCGCTCGTGGGGGTGGCGGTCTCGAAGTTGCCCAGCATGGACACGCCGAAGGTGTCGGTGTTGAACCCGCCGGTGTGCGCCCCGAGCACGGCCTTGTCCATGCCCCCGTAGCGGCCCTCGAAGACCTGGCCGTACTTGTCGACCAGGAAGTTGTAGCCGATGTCGCACCAGCCCTGGACCTGCGTGTGCTCGTAGTAGATGCCGCGCACGATCGCGGCGGAGTCCGCGGCGGAGTAGGAGTTGGAGCCCGCGGTGTGGTGGACGAGGGCGACCTTCGGGGTGCCGGTGTAGGTGGGCGCGCTGCAGTTCTTGAGGCGCATCGACTCGTCGGCCCCCCACTGCGCGCGGGTGATGACGCCGGGCATCGCGCGGGTGTCGGCGCGGGCCGTGGCGGCGGGCGACGAGCCCGCCGACCTGGCCAGCCCGTCGGCGGTGGTCACCGAGGTCTTGGGGTCCACGAGGCTGGTCCGCACGTTGGTGACGGCGGCGGCGCTGCCGGCGGACGACGGCAGGGCGACCCGGACGTCGACGGCGTCGGCTCCGCCGGAGACCCACAGCGGGGTGGTGCCGCCCTTGCGGGTGGCGCGCGACAGCTCGGGGCTCCCCGGGTCGGGCGAGGAGTCCTCCACCTCGAGCGGCTGCCAGTCGGTCCACCCGGTGCCGGTGCGGACGCGGACCTCCACGCCGATGCTCGGGACCGGCGCCCCGTCCCACAGCACCGAGACCATGTTGAAGGACCGGGTGGTCTTGGGGCCCGTGGCGAGGAGCTTCACCGGCTGGTCGGGGGGCAGGGTCTGCACGCCCGCGGCCGCCAGGGCGTCGCCCTTGAGGAAGGGCGTCCTGACCGCGCCCGGGGCCAGCGGGGAGACGACCACCGGCGGCGCGTCCTCGGACGCGACCGGGCCGTCGACGGCGGGCACGGACAGCACCTGCGCCGTGGGTGTGACGGGCGGCGGGGCAGCGGCGCCCGCCCCCGCCACCGGCACCACGCCGGCGCCGGAGGCGAGGACGGCGAGGGCTCCGCAGCGCAGCGCCCAGCGGCCGCCCCACCACCTCGCGGCCCGGCTGGTGCGCGGAGCCTCCCGCGGGGAGGGCTCGACGCTGGACGTGGGGGTCTTCACAGGTGCTTCTCCTCGCGCTCGGCCGCCCCGTCAGCGGACGGGCGACCGGTCGTCTCGGTCGGCGGGTGGGATCTGTCGGATGGGTGCGCGGGCGGGTCCGCCAGGCAGGGCGGGCCCGTCCGGCGGGAGGACGCGCGGGTCTGGCGCGTCAGACGCTCGGGCGGGTGATGCCGGCGCCGTCGGAGCCGGTCGTCCAGCGGCCGGGCACCGGGGCGTCTCCGGGCACCCCGTAGTCGAACAGCCGCTGCGGGTCACCCGGTGACACCGTGTCACGGAGCATCCACCGTCCGTCGGAGAACACGCCGATACCAGACGTGCCGCTCCCCGCCCAGTCACCGGTCACCGGCGTGGCGCCCTTCCACCCGTACTGGACGGTGGTGTCGGGCCGGCCCGGGGTCGCGGTGTTCCGGAGCATCCACGTGCCGGCGTAGTAGACGCCGATGGAGTCCTTGCCGTCGCCGTCCCAGTCGCCCACCACGGGCAGGGCGGCGGACCAGCCGTACTGGAACTTGACCTCGGGGTTGCCGCCGGTGAAGGAGTTGCGCAGGTACCAGGTGCCGGTGCGGGTGTCGTAGACGCCGATGCCGTCCTTGCCGTCGCCGTCCCAGTCACCGCACACCGGCAGCATCCAGGCGGCGCCGTAGGAGACCGTCGCGTCGGCGGCTGCCACGGCGCTCGGGTCGGGGGCGGAGGCGTCGTCGCGCTTGGTCCACACGCCGTTGCGGTACGTGGTCAGCCCGTCGCGGCCGGAGCCGTCGAAGTCGCACGCCAGGGTGGTGTCCTTCGGACCGCCGAAGCGGGAGGTGAGCGCCGGGTCGCCACCGTCGGTGCTGCCGCGCAGCATCCAGACCTGCGTGGAGGGCGCCACCACGGAGAACCAGTCCGAGCGCAGCCCCAGGCGGCTGCGCACGTCGTTGCCGGTGGTCTTCACGGTGCCGGAGCTGCCCGTGACCACCACCGTGGTGGCGCGTCCGCCGTCGGCCCCGAGGCCGTTGCGGCCGGTCACCTGCATGCTCGAGAAGGTGCCGATCTGCGGCCAGGCGCGGCTGACGGTCGGGCCGTCGATCGTGACCTTCCAGTCGTGGTACGGCGAGCGGGAGTCCCCGGCGTCCTCCACGGCCGGGAAGGCCCCGCCCGCGGTCCAGCCGCCCGTGGAAGAGCTGAACTCGGTGCGCACCACCGCGCCCTTGGAGTCCAGGCGCACCACGCCGGCGGTGCTGCGGATGGCCGTGTCCGTGCGGCGGTCCTCGCGGCCCGCGCCGCCGTAGACCTGGCAGGAGGTGGTGTCGCAGGTCTGGGCGTAGCTGTAGCGGCCCTCCGAGCGGGAGTAGGACCGGGCCGCGACGGCCTGGGCCTCCAGCGCGGCCATGCCGGCGCCACCGGCGGCGTCGCCCCAGGAGGCCGGGGACTCCGAGGGCACCACGCCGCGCAGGTACTGCTCGATGGGCACGAAGTTGACGAGGTGGGAGGCGCCGGTGCTGTCGACCACCGGGCGGAAGTTGCCGCGGTAGGTGGCGCCGGTGCCGCAGACGGTGAACATCCTGGAGCGGTCGTCACCCGGGTCGCCGGCGAGCCAGACCGCCGGACTGGCGCCCACGTCCACCGGGGCTGCCGAGGCCCCGGAGGGCGACGCCGAGGGGGACGGACCGGCCGTCGCGGCGCAGCCGCCGGCGACCGTGGTGAGCGCCCAGGTGCCGCCGGTGCGGGTGAAGCGGGCCGCGGTGCCCCCGGGCACCGCCGTGCCGGCCACGTAGTAGTCGGCCCCGGAGACCAGCGTGATGGTGGAGGCGCCGTCCAGCGCCATGAGCCGGACGGAGACCTCGTCGTTGCGGATGGTGCCGGCGGTGGTGCCGCCGTAGTAGTGGTCGAGGATCCTCGCGGAGCTCCAGCCCTGGTCCACGGAGTACCCGTAGGAACCCCACTGGCTCAGGCCGCGGCCGTGCCCGTAGCCGTGCCCGGTGAGGACCAGCTGGCTGGTGTCGGCCTGCGCGGCCCCTCCTCGCACCAGCTGCGCGCCGCCGGCGCCGGCGGCCACCACGGCCAGCAGCGCGGCCGGCTTGTGCCACCAGCGCCCGCGCCGGTGGCGCGCACCCCCGTCCGCTGCCTGCGCGCCTGCGGCGCGCTCGGGAGCGCGGCGGGCGTGGCGGGGGGCGGGCTGGGCGTCTCGGGCGTGGTGGTGCACAGGTATCACCTCGGCAGGTCCGGGGGCAGCCTTGACCGCCGTCGACGTCGGGGCGCGTCGTCCGTCCGGGCGACCGGCCGACGCAGGCCCACCGGCCGGTCGGGGGACCGGGCTCGCCTCACCGGGTACTGTCCCAGGACGTGACGTCCAGCGGTGCGCTTTCGCTCAGAGGCGCCGAGACCTCCCTGCTCGTGACCCTCCAGCGGAGGACGCAGCAGCCGGTCGTGGTGGCGGCCGCCACGCAGCTGGGGCGCTTCGGCGACCACGCGGCCGGGTGGCTGGTCATCGGCGCCGCCGGCTGGCTGCTCGACGCGCCCCGCCGCCCGCAGTGGGCGCGGGCGCTGGTGTCCGTGCTCGGCGCGCACGCGGCCACCGTCGTCCTCAAGCGGGTGGTGCGGCGCCTGCGCCCCGGCACCGACGGCTCCCCCGGCGACGCCGCCGTGCAGGTGCGCTCCACCTCGCCCTCACGGCTGAGCTTCCCCTCCTCCCACGCCGCCTCGACGACGGCGGCGGCGCTGGCCTACGGGCGGCTGCTGCGCCTGCCGCTGGCCCCCGTCGTCGTCCCCGCGCAGGGGGTGTCGCGCGTGCTGCTGGGGCTGCACTTCCCCACCGACGTGCTGGTCGGGGCCCTGACGGGCGTGGTCACCGACCGGCTGGTCGCCTCCCGGGGCGCGGCGACGGGCGGCCGGCGGTGAGCTCGGGGGTGGACACCCCGGTCCGCCGCACGCCGCAGGGCGCGGCGCTCGGCGTGCTGCGCACCATGCGGCCCCGCCAGTGGGTCAAGAACGTGCTGGTGGGCGCGGCGCCGCTGTCGGCGGGGCTGGTCACCGACGCCGGCGTGGTCCTCACCACGGTCTACGCGTTCGTGAGCTTCTGCCTGGCGGCCTCCGCCGTGTACCTGCTCAACGACACCCTCGACGTCGAGGCCGACCGCGCGCACCCCACCAAGCGGAACCGCCCCATCGCCGCCGGCGTGGTGCCGGTGCCGGCGGCCGGGGCCACCGCGGTGGTGCTGGCACTGGCCTCCCTGGGGGTCGCGGCGCTGGCGTCGTGGCAGCTGGTGGTGCTCATGGCCGTCTACCTCGCGGTGCAGGTGGCGTACTGCGTGCGCCTCAAGCACGAGCCGGTCCTCGACATCGCCATCGTCGCCTCGGGGTTCCTGCTGCGCGCCATCGCCGGCGGCGTGGCCAGCGGCATCGAGCTGTCGCAGTGGTTCCTGCTGGTCACGGCGTTCGGGTCGCTGTTCATGGTGTCCGGCAAGCGGTACAGCGAGATGAAGCTCGCCGAGGCCGCCGGCGGCACCACCCGGGCGTCGCTGCTGCGGTACTCCCAGAGCTACCTGCGGTTCGTGTGGAGCCTGGCGGCCAGCGTCATGGTCACCGCGTACGCGCTGTGGGCCTTCGAGATCCGCGAGGGGGACCCCACCACGGTCTCGGCGGGCGGCTCGACCTGGTCGGCCATCTCCATCGTGCCGTTCGTGCTGGCGGTGCTGCGGTACGCGGTGGACGTGGACGGCGGCCGCGCGGGCGCCCCGGAGGACATCGCCCTGCGCGACCGGGTGCTGCAGGTCGTGGCCCTGGCGTGGGTCGCGAGCTTCGCCCTCGGGGTCTACCTCCCCCTGCGCTGACCTCCCTCCGGGGTGCTCCGGAGGTCCATGATCACGGGCGGCCCGTCAGCGGCGGGCGGCGGCCCGGGCGGCGTCGAAGACGCGCTCGTAGGAGTCGACCGTGAGCTCCACGCCGTAGTGCTGGCGCGCTCGCTCCGCCAGGGCGGGCCTGTCGATGGTCCCCGCCACGTGCTGGTCGCGCAGCTGGGCGAGCCCGCGGGTGATGGCGGCGGCGTCCTTGGGGGCCACGATGACGCCCTCCCCCACCCGCTGCACCGGCACGCGCACGCCCGGCAGGTCGCTGGCCAGCGCGGGGACGCCCAGCATCATGGCCTCCACCTGCACGATGCCGAACGCCTCGAAGGCGTTGACCGACGGCAGCGCGAACGCGTCGATCGAGGCGTACAGGTCGGGCAGCGCGTCGTCGGGGACGAAGCCGAGCACGCGGATCCTGTCGTCGCCGCCGATGGCGTCGCGGACGGCGTCGATGACGCTGCCGCCGGCGATCTTGGCGAAGTCTCCGGCGATGATGAGGCGGGCGTCGTCGTCGTCGAGGGCCCGGAAGCCCTCCACCAGCCACGGCACGCCCTTCTCCTCCACGATCCGGCCGAGGAAGCCCACGTGGAAGCCGCTCCCGTCGCGGAAGCGGGGGGCGCCGCCGGACCTGTCGTGGCAGGCGGCGGGGATGCCCTCCACCTTGCCGCGCATGGACGCGAACAGGCGGCTGTGCTCGGCGTAGTCGATCGAGGTGGTGCAGACCGTGGTGGCCAGGCGCATCGCCACCCGCGAGGAGGCGTCCACGACGACCTTCTGCACCTCCCCGGCGAGGCCGGGCGGCAGGTCGACGTCGCACTGGTAGGTCAGGACGACGGGCGCGCCCGCCCCGCGGGCGGCAGCGGCCAGCACGCCGGCCTCGAGCAGCGGCAGGTGGAGGTTGACCACGCCGGCGCCCTTCGACGCCGCCGCCAGCCACACCGGCAGCGCCGGGGCGATGGTGCCCTTGCCGACCCGGGCCACGACCGGCGCGCGCAGCACCCGGACGCCGTTGACCCACTCCTCGACGGGCAGCGCGTCGTCGTGGCGGGTGGTCATCACCGTCACGGAGCGGCCGCGGCGCACGAGGCCCTCGGCGACGTCGCGGGCGGCGTTGGTCAGGCCGGAGACGTACGGCGTGTAGTACGTGAGCCCCATGACGACGTCCGGCGGGCGCGTCCCCGCGGGAGCGGGCGGCGGCGTCACGGAGGGTCGGGTCGAACGAGGCACTGGTGAACGCTAGCGGCTGTCGCCGGTGGCGCCCTGCGGGCGCTGCACGAGCACGAGCACCGAGAGCAGCCAGGCCGCCGCCGACCCCGCGGTGAACCCGCCGGCCACCCCCCAGGAGGCGCCGACGCCCAGCCCGAGCTGGACCACCGCGATCCACGCCGCGGCCACGACCAGGCCCGCCCCCCAGCAGGTGAGCACCGCGCGCTCCCGGCCGGTGGCGACCAGCGCCTGCGTCCCGACCACCAGGCCGGCGTGGACGAGGCAGCCGCCCACCATGAGCGCCATGAGCCCGGCGGGCACCCCCAGGCCCCCGCCGGTGAAGACGTCCATGGCGGGCCCCGACAGGAGCGCCCCGGCCCCCGCGCCCAGGAGCGCGAGTCCCACCACGGCCGCGGAGAACTGCACCATCCGCACCCGCAGCTCGTGCAGGCGTCCCTCGGCCACCATCCTCGTGAGCGGGGGCACCAGCACCGCCTGGGCGGGGACGACGACGAACAGCGGCGCCCGGGCGAGGGTGAACGCCGCTGCGTAGGCGGCCAGGACGGCGTCGTCCGTGCGCTCCAGCCCGACGACGATCGGCCCGGCGTTGAGCAGCAGCTGCCCGGCGACACTGGCGCCGAGCAGCGTCAGCACCGCCCGCGTCATGCTCCGCGGTGCACCGACGGCGGCCGACCCCGTGCGCGGGTGCTCGCGGGCCAGACCCAGGTCTCCGACGTCGTGGAGGTCCGTCGGTGCGGCCGCCGCCCCCGAGCGCCGACGCCGTACGGCCAGCAGCAGACCGACGTGGGCGAGGAGAGCGCTGCCCACCACGAACGCCGCGAACAGCCACGCCGGCGGCTGGAAGACCAGCACGGTGACGAGCGTCGCGGCGAGCCCCCGCAGCGCGGCGTCAGCGGCCAGCGCCCCGGCGTACGGGCCCAGCCGTCCCCGGCCCAGGGCGAGCCCACGGGCCGCGTACTGGAGGGCGCTGACAGCGGAGAGGACGACGAGGGCCGTCGCCACCCAGGTCCGGGTGCCTGCGTCGTCGCCCAGCAGCGGGGAGGCCAGCAGCACGCCGGCCACGGCGACCGCCAGCAGGACCAACGCGGGGCGCACGGCAGCAGCACCGCGCAGCCGCCCCTCGGCCGCAGCCCGCGACACCACCTGCTCCAGCGGCAGGAAGACGCCGAAGCTGACGATCAGCGCGCCGTACCAGAAGACGTTGAAGTCGGCCTGCTGCGCCTGGGTGGTGGATCCGTGGAACACGGCGGCGTTCAGCAGGAGGGTGAAGACGGCGGCGGCGGCGGTGGCCACCGCCACGCCGAGGAAGCCGCCGCGCACGAGCGGCCACACTACGGGCCGGGCGCCCGCGGCAGCGGTGCGCGCACGCCGCGCGGGTCCAGCCGCGCCTGGACCGGGCTCTCGGCAACTCCCGTTACGGTGGCGGCTGCGAAGCACAGCACCGAGCGCCCCGACGGCGCCGGAGACCGGCGGGAGCGTGGCACAGGCAGTGGGGGTTCCCGAGCGTCCGGAGGCGGGTGGCTCCGCCGGCGAGTCCGCGAAGGTCCCGGCGGCGGCCGCGGCAGCACCCCGGGAGGACGCCCCGAGCGGCGCCTCCCGTCGCCGCGACCTGCTGCTCCCCGTCCTGGCGCTGCTCGGGCTCCTCGCCCTCGTGTGCGCCGCCGCCCTGCCCCTGGCACCCGTCCAGCACGAGCGCCCGGTGGTCTCCTGGCCGAGGGACCCCTCGGCACCGGTGAGCAGCAGCCTCCTGCTGGCGGCGCAGACCCCGTCCGCGATGCGGGTGGAGGCCAACTGCGCCGCGGCCCGCGCCGCCGGCCAGACCGCTGACGGCGTGCTCTTCTCCACCGAGCGCCCCGACGTGGCCCGGGCCACGCAGAAGGCGCTGCTGTGGGAGGTCCGCGACGGGCGCGCGGTGCTCTCGTTCCGCGGCGCCGCGGTGGCGGACACCGCGCTGCCCACCAGCGGGGACTGCGAGCTGGTCGCTGACCTGCGCGACCAGCGCCTCGTGGTGACCCTCGACGGGCAGCAGGTCGGCGAGCGCTCGCGCACGTACCCCCGCGTCGACTCCCTGGTCACGGACGTGACCTCCGCGACGCAGGGCACCGGGCAGCGGCTGCAGGTGCAGGTGGCGGTGGACGACGAGTTCGCCAGCTCCCCCACGCCGCTCAAGCTGGTGCTGGTCGGCCTGCTCGTGGCCAGCGGCCTGCTGCTGCTGGGCGGCGTGTGGCTGCTCGACCGGCGCGGGCGCCCGGTGCGCGCCGGTCCGGCCGGTGCGGGTGGCGGTGCGGGTGGTGAGGCCGAGCTCGCGCTGCCGCGCCGCCGGGCGTCGCTGCGCCCGGTGTCCGTGCACGTCCTCGTCATCGCCGGGCTCGCGCTGTGGACGGCGCTCGCGCCGATGACCGACGACGACGGCTACTACGCCGCCATGTCCCGCAACGTGCCCTCCAGCGGGTTCGTCGGGCAGTACTACCAGCTGTACGACCAGTCGTTCGTGCCGCTGACGTGGCCCTGGTACGCCCTGTCGTGGTGGGAGCAGCTGGGCAGCGGCCCGCTGTTCCTGCGCGTCCCGGCGCTGCTCTTCTGCATCGTCACCTGGTTCGGCCTGCGCCGGGCCCTCGACCTCGTGCTGCCCCTGGTGCCGGCGTGGCGGCGCGGCGGGCCGACCTCCGACGGCCGGGACGGCGCCCGCCACAGCGCGGTCTGGCTGCTCGCGGTGGCGTACTCGGCGGCCGCCGCGCCGTTCGTCATGGGCGTGCGGCCCGAGGGGATCCCCGCGGCGCTGTCCATCTGGGTGCTGGTGGGCGTGCTGACGGCGCTGCGCTCGCGCCGCCTGCTGCCGCTGGCCGTGGCCGTGGTGCTCGCGGCCTTCGCGTGCGCCTCCCACCCGACGGGCCTGGTGGCGGTGGCCCCCCTGGTGGCGTTCCTGCCGCGCGTGTGGGCGCTGGTCAGCCCGGGGGCCGCGGCGGGGGTGGGCCGGGTGGCCGGCTGGGTGCGGGCGCTGGCCGTCATCGCCCCCGGCGCCACGGCCAGCGCCGCCGGCTTCGCCGACGGCACGCTCTTCGACTACCAGGAGGGCCGCAGGGTCTTCACGGCCATCGAGGAGCCGCTGCGCTGGACCGACGAGTACGTCCGGTACGGCTTCCTGCTCAACCCGAACATCCCCATGGGCGCCTACGCCAAGCGCACCGCGGTGCTCGTGGGGCTGCTGGCGGTGCTGTGCGCGCTCCTGCTCACGGCCGCCGCACGGCGGCGCAGCCCCAGCTCCAGCCCCACCGAGCGCACCGGCACCTCCGCCGCCTCCCGCCGGGCGTCCCCGCCGGTGCCCGCCGAGCTCGCGGCGCTCGGCGTCACGGGCCTGCTGGCCTACCTCGCGCTGTGGGTCACGCCGAGCAAGTGGACGCACCACTTCGGCAGCCTGTCGGGGCTGCTCCCGCTCCTCGTGGTGGTGCTCGTCCTGGTCGGCCCCGGCCTGGCGGCACGGGTGTGGCCGCGCACGGCGCTCGCACCGCGGCTGGGGCTCCTCGTGGCCGTGGTGGCGGTGGCGGCGCTGTCGTTCCGCGGTCCCAACCTGTGGCCGTACAACTGGGTGCTCGGGCTGCCGTTCCAGGGCGACAACGCCGTCGCCCGGGGGCCGCTGAGCTCACCCGTGCTGTGGGCGCTGGGCGCCGCCGTCGTCGTCGTCCTCGTGTGGCTGCTGCAGCGCCGGCGCCGCGGGCGGACGCCCGCGGAGAGCTCTGCGGAGGGCTCCGCGGGGGACACCCCGCTCGCCGAGGGGGCGCAGGAGCGGCCCGACGTCCTCGTGGTGGGGGCGGCCGTCACCGCCGTGGTGGCCCTGGGCCTGACCACGGCCCTGCTGGGCAGCACGTTCGCGGCGTCCGCGGTGCGCACCTGGGACACGTACTCCCCCGGTGCGGAGTACCTGCGGGACCCGCTGAACCGGCGCTGCGACGCCGCCTCCGCGGTCCAGGTGGCGGACCCGGCGCGGTCCACCGCCCTGGCCGCCGTGCCCGGCGCCGCCGGGCGCGCCGAGGACGAGGGCTTCGTGTCCCAGGGCGGCTGGTGGAACGGCGACCCGCTGCCCGGCACCGCCGGCCAGGGCCCCTTCACCCAGGTGTGGGGCAGCCTCAACGCGGACGGTGACGCGGGCACCGGCCAGCTGACCACCGGCTGGTACGACCTGGCCTCGCGCCCGCAGGACCAGTACGTGACCATCACGGTGGCCGGCAGCCTGGAGCAGGGCAACGAGCTGCAGGTGGAGTACGGCAGGACCGCCGCCGACGGGTCCGTGCAGGTGGTGAGCACCCACGCGGTCGACGACGGCATCCCGACCTCCCCCGAGTGGCGCTCCGTGCGGCTGCTGCGCCCCGGCCAGGACGCCGCCGGCGGCGCCGACGCGGTGCGGCTGGTGGCCCGGGACGCCTCCGGCGGCACGGGCGGGTGGCTGGCGGTCTCGGCTCCCGTGGCGCAGCCCGCGGTGGTGCTGGCCGACTGGATCCCGCGGGACGCGGTGACCCTGGTCTCCTGGCAGTTCACGTACCTGTTCAGCTGCGCCCGCCAGCCCACCATCCGCGACGGCGTCGTGGAGCGGCCCGCCTACGCCGTCCTGTGGGGCCGGCAGGCCCTGGAGGGCACCAACGACTCGATCTGGCAGTACTCCCGCGGCGGCATCGCCGCGCCGCTGCCGGACGCCGCCACCCTGTACGAGCCGGTCAGCGAGTTCCGCTACCCGAGCGCCCGCGACGTGGTCGGCCAGTGGGGGCAGGTGGTCCAGCTGCGCTACCCGTACGCGGCGGCCGCGTACGACCTCACCCTGGAGCCGGAGACGGCGCCGGGCTGGCAGGGCCCGACGGTGCCCGACCTCGGCTGACACCCCTCCCCCGCGCCCTCCGCGGCGGGTGCGGGGAGAGGGCCGGTGGGCAGGGGCCGGGCTCAGAGGGAGCGCAGGTGCGCGACCGCGTCGGCGGCGGAGCCGTCGAAGACCTGGTTGCCGTGCTGCAGGACGATCCCGCGCGAGCACAGGTCGGAGACCATGCCCAGGTCGTGGGAGACGACGACGAGCGTGCGGCCCTCGTCCTTGAGCTCGCGGATGCGGTCGAGGCACTTGCGCTGGAACGGCTCGTCACCCACCGAGAGGATCTCGTCGATGAGGAAGATCTCCGGGTCGGTGTGCACCGCCACGGAGAACGCCAGCCGCAGGAACATGCCCGAGGAGTAGTGCTTGACCTCGGTGTCGATGAACCTCTCGATCTCGCTGAACGCGACGATCTCGTCGAACCGGGCGCGGATGGACGCCTCGTCCATGCCGAGGATCGCGCCGTTGAGGTAGACGTTCTCCCGGCCGGTGAGGTCGGGGTGGAACCCGGCGCCCACCTCGATGAGGCCGGCGATCCGGCCGCGCAGGCGCACCGAGCCCGACGTCGGGTGCATGACGCCGGAGATGAGCTTGAGCAGCGTCGACTTGCCGGACCCGTTGTGGCCGAGCAGCGCGACGGTCTCGCCGGAGTCGACCTGGAGCGAGACGCCGTCCAGGGCCATGAACGTGTTGCCGAGGTCCTTGCCGCGGACCATCGCCATCGCCAGCTCCTTGAGGGAGCGGTTGTGGCGCAGCACGAACTGCATGCGGACGTCGTCGACGACGATGCGGGCGTTCGGCCCGGCCGTGCGCGGGGCGCTGGACGTGGTGCTCATCGAGGTCATCGTGCCCTCACGCGGGTCTCGTGTCTCACAGGTCGATGGCGAAGCGGCCCTCGACGCGCCGGAAGACCAGCTGGCCGGCCACCAGCACCGCGGCGGCGATGACCACGGCCACGAGCGAGTTCACCAGGAGGTCGGGGGGCAGCGCCGAGGCGGGGGTGTCCGTGGTGGCGGGCCACCAGAACGCGTAGTGGTACAGCTCGACGGCCACGGTGACGGGGTTCAGCTGGTACAGCGTCGCCAGCCACGACGGCACGGCCGAGGCCACCTGGTCCCAGCGGTAGAGCACCGGGGAGAGCCAGACCACCACCATGTTGGCGAGGTCGACGAAGTTCTCCATGTCGCGGAAGACGACGTTGAGGGAGCCGAACAGGAGCCCGAGGCCGGTGGCCAGCGCCGCGATGATGAGCGTGGCGAGCACCGCTCCCAGCAGCGGCAGCACCTCCGGGCGCCACCCGGAGACGACGGCGCCGACGAGCAGCACCACCAGCTGCGGCACGAAGTGCACGCCGGCCACCCAGACGCTGGCCACCGGGAACAGCTCGCGCGGCAGGAAGATCTTCTTGACGAGCGGGGCGTTCCAGACCACCGCCCGGGTCGCGTTGCCGAACGCCTCGGTGAAGACGTTGACCACCACGAGCCCGGAGAACAGGTAGACCGGGAAGTCCTCGATGGCGCGGGACTGCTTGAGGAAGACCCCGAGCGCGAGGAAGTACACCAGGTACTGGACGCCGGGCTTGACGTAGCTCCACGCCAGCCCGAGCACCGACCCGCGGTAGCGGACCCGCAGCTCCTTGCGGACCAGCAGCTTGAGCAGGTAGCGGCGGCGGACCACGTCCAGCAGCCCGGCGCCCCGCCCCGGTTCGGTCCAGGGCTGGTCGACGAGCGAGGTGGGCGCGCTCACCGCTTCGCGGGGTCGGCCGGCTGGCCGCTGACGGGCGTGCCCTGGAAGGTCCGCGCCCAGCTCTCCGGGGAGACCAGGTCGGGCATGGCCGCGCGGTACTGCGCCGCCAGCTCGGGCCACTCGCGGGCCAGGCGCTCGTGCAGCGCGGTGCTGCGGCGCACGAGGTCGAGGAAGCGGCCCCGGTCGCGGCGGTACCAGGCCATGCCGGTGCCGTCGGCGGCGGACACGAGCGCGGAGTCGTACTGGCTGAGCATCCACCAGCGGGCGTCCTGGTGGGCGACCGCGGTCTGCGGGTTGCTCTTGGCCAGGGCGTCGACGTCGCGGCCCTGCTTGACGATGCCGATCGCCGCGGCCTTGAGCACCGCGAGACGGCCCTGGGGCACCTCGGCCTCGCGGCCCTTGCGCGGCGGCTTCTTGCGCTTGCGGGCCGGGAAGTCGCTGGCCTCGGGCTTGTAGACGGCGTCGGAGTAGCCCGCGCGCAGGGCGCGGATCTCCGGCAGCTTCGTCGGGAGGTCCCGGTGCAGGTCCTGCGGGCCGGAGAAGACGTCCTCCAGGGCCATCAGGCGCAGCTCGGCCGCGGAGTACTGCATGGACAGCAGGTGCTTGAGCTGGGTCACCAGCAGCTCGCGCACCACGTTGCCGCCGCGCGGGTACGGGGAGTGCAGCAGCGCGGCGACCACGCGGTTGCGCGCGTGGTAGTAGGCCTGCCAGTCGATGCCGTCGTCCTTGTCCGTCCACGGGATGTGCCACACGGCCATCCCGGGGAAGGAGGCGGTGGGGATGCCGGCGTCCTGCGCGCGCAGGCCGTACTCGGCGTCGTCCCACTTGATGAAGATCGGCAGGGACAGGCCCAGCTGGCGGATGACGGAGGTGGGCACGAGGCACATCCACCAGCCGTTGTAGTCGACGTCGAAGCGGCGGTGCAGCCACGGCGTGGACCGCAGGTTCTGCATGCCGAGGTCGTGGTTGGGCTCGGAGGCGCCCGACGGGCCCCACCAGAACTTCCACCGCTGCACGCCCTCGGCCCACGCGTTGAGCAGCGTGCGCTGGTACATCGAGAACATGTGGCCGCCCACGATGGTGGGCGTCTTGGCGAGGTCGGCGAAGGCGGCGCCGCGGGCGATGCCCTCCGGCTCCACCATGACGTCGTCGTCGAGGAGGAGCACGTAGTCGTGGCCGCGCTGCAGGCCCTCGTACATGCCGCGGGCGAACCCGCCGGAGCCGCCGAGGTTGGCCTGCCGGATCACGGTGAGCTTGTCGCCGAGCAGGCGCTGCGCGTCGGGGAACGCCTCGGTGTCGTCGGAGACGAGCTGGGTGCCCTGGTCGGTGCAGACCACCTCGGCGACGATCCCGTCCAGGCCGCCACCGGGCTGCACGGCCTCGCCGAGGGTGCGCAGCAGGCGCGAGCAGTAGTCGGGGCGGTTGAGCGTGGTGATGGTGACCACCACGCTGCCCTTCGTCGCGGCCTGCTCGGGCGTGAGCGGCGCCGTGGGCGACGTGGTCCACGCCGCCTCCTCCAGCACCAGGTCGTCGGCGCCGGCGTGCAGGTCGAACCAGTACCAGCCGCCGTCGGTGAACGGCTTGAGCGGCAGGTCGAACGTGGTGGTGGTGGGGCCGCCGGCGGAGCTCACGGCCACCGCGGAGACGCGCTGGACGTTGCCCTTGGCGTTGGACCGGTACACCACCACGGTGCCCGAGCCGGTGGTGCGCACCGAGAGGCGGACCACCGACACCACGCTGAACCGCCGCCAGTAGCTGGCGGGGAAGGCGTTGAAGTAGGTGGCGAACGAGGCCCGCTCCCCCACCGGCACGCAGAAGCGCGTGCGACCCAGCACCTGGTCGGTGGTGGGCGCGGTGCCCGGCGCGGCGACCGTGGCCTGCACGGCGTTCGGGCCGGCCGCCGTGCTGTCGGTGCGCGGCGCGGCCATGAGCTGGCCGTCGACGTACAGGGGCAGCACGTCCTGGTCCCCGTCGAGCGGGAGCACCACGCGCTGCAGGACGCGCTCGACGGCGCCCTGCGCGCCGGAGGCGCCGCGCTGCGCCGCGGTCGACGTCGTGGGTGCCGCGGTCACGCGTCCACCCCGCCGGAGGCGAAGGCCTCGCCCTTCGTGAAGTGCGGGACGAGCTTGTTGTCGAAGGTGCTCAGCGCCGCGCCGATGGCCATGTGCATGTCCAGGTACTTGTAGGTGCCCAGGCGACCGCCGAAGATCGTGCCGGCCTCGCCCTTGGCGAGGTCGCGGTAGGCCAGCAGGCGCTGGCGGTCCTCGGCGGTGTTGACCGGGTAGTACGGCTCGTCGCCCTTGTCGGCGAAGCGCGAGTACTCCCGCATGATCACGGTCTTGTCCTGGGAGTGCTCGGCCTCGCGCTCGGGGTGGAAGTGCCGGAACTCGTGGATGCGCGTGTAGGGAACCTCGTCACCGGCGTAGTTCATGACCGGGCAGCCCTGGAAGTCGCGCGTGGGCAGGACCTCCTGCTCGAAGTCGAGCGTGCGCCAGCTGAGCGGGCCCTCGGTGTTGTCGAAGTACTCGTCCACCGGGCCGGTGTAGATGACCGGCACCTGGCCCACGACGTCGCGCTTGTTGAGCGGCTGGCTCAGGTCGAGGAAGTCGGTGTCGAGCTGGACCGTGATCTTCGGGTGGTCCGCGAGGTTCTCCAGCCACGCCGTGTAGCCCTTGGTCGGCAGGCCCTCGTGCGTGTCGTTGAAGTACCGGTTGTCGTAGGTGTAGCGGACCGGCAGCCGGGCGATGACCTCGGCGGGCAGGTCGCGAGGGTCGGTCTGCCACTGCTTGGCGGTGTAGTCCTTGATGAACGCCTCGTACAGCGGGCGCCCGATGAGGGAGATCGCCTTCTCCTCGAGGTTGGACGCCTCGGCGGTCTCGATCTCGCTGGCCTGCTCGGCCACCAGCGCGCGGGCGGCGTCGGGGCTGTGCGCGGAGCGGAAGAACTGGTTGATGGTGCCGAGGTTGATCGGCAGCGGGTACACCTCGCCCTTGTAGGTCGAGTAGACCTTGTGGACGTAGCTCGTGAAGCTGGTGAACCGGTTGACGTGCTGCCACACCCGCTCGTTGCTGGTGTGGAACAGGTGCGCGCCGTAGCGGTGCACCTCCACGCCGGTCTCCGGCTCGAACTCGCTGTAGGCGTTGCCGCCGATGTGCGAGCGCCGGTCGATGACCAGCACCTCCAGGCCGAGCTCCTCGGCACACCGCTGGGCCACGGTCAGGCCGTAGAAGCCGGAGCCCACGACCACCAGATCTGCGTTCACGACACTCCTGCCTCGATCGACCGGCTCACCCTAACGGCGCAGCCCGACGACCTCGCCCGTTTGGTCAGGCTCGTCCACCCGGCCCGGCTGCCCGTCGTGCTCGCGGCGGTGGCGGCAGGCACCCGACCACAGCGCTGGGTGGTCGGGCGCCCGCTGGGTGGTCTGGTGCCCGGGTGCCGCCTCCTCCGCCGGGCACGGGGCCACCCAGCGGGCACCAGCCGACCCGCTCCGCCCGCCCGCCGTCAGGCCGTCAGCCGGCCGACGCCGTCAGGTCGTAGACGGTGGTCCCCCCGACCGTGCTGGCCGTGAAGTGCGCCTCCACCCAGGCGCTGATCTGGCTGGCCGCGGAGGTGGTGCCGTCCTCGCCGCCGCGTCCACCCATGCCACCCATGCCGCCCGTGCCGCCCATGCCGCCGCCGGCGATGAAGTAGTGCACCTCACCGGCCGCCACCGCCGCCTGGAACTGCGCGAGGGTGGGGGCCTCGTCGCTGCCGGTGAAGCCGCCGATGCCGATCACCGAGGTGCCGCTGGCCAGCTCCAGCGACGCCGCGGACTGCGCCCCGGTGGTCGCCGCGGCCCAGCGGTAGCCCGAGGACGCCTCCAGCAGCGCCACCAGCTCGCTGTTCGTGGCCCCCTGCTCGCCCCCGGCTCCGGGCCCGCCCTGGCCGCCGGCCCGCGCACCGTCGGCGGCGGCGGAGGACGACGACGACGCAGCGGCGGACGCGTCCCCGCCCGTCGTCGTCGTGCTGTCCGGCGCCTGCGCCGACGTGCCGCCCGAGGTGGTGCGCTGGCCGGACGGGAAGCCGCCCATGCCGCCGGCGGCCTGGGCCGCCGCGGCCGGACCGACGCTGGGGATGCTGCCGGCGTGCGTGGTGGCGGCGGTCGCCACGGAGAACGCCCCGGCCCCGGCCACCCCCGACAGGACTCCCGCGAGCACCGCCACCGACACCGCGCGCCGCAGCTGCGGACCGCCGACGGCGCTGGCCACCAGGGCGAGCACCGCGGCGAGCGCCACCGCCAGCACGGCCCAGCGCAGCGCCGGGTACCAGGAGGAGGTGCGGCCCAGCAGCACGAACGACCACACGGCCGCGGACACCACCAGGGCGAGCAGGGCCACGTGGCCGCTGACCGCCGTCCTCGCCCGCCACGCGGCGGCCGCGCCGGTGCCCACCAGCGCGGCGATCGCCGGGGCCAGCGCCACGGTGTAGTACGGGTGCACGGTGCCGCTCATGGCGCTGAGGACGGCGCCGGTGACCAGCAGCCAGCCGCCCCACAGCACCAGCGAGGCCCTCACGGCGTCGGTGCGGACCGCCCGACGGGTCAGCCACAGGCCGGCCACCAGCGCCACGAGCGCCGCGGGGAGCAGCCAGGAGATCTCGTTGCCGAACTCGTTGCTGAACAGGCGCCAGGGGCTGGCGGCGCCGCCGAAGCTGGTGCCGGTGGCGCCCGAGGACGCGCCGGCCGCACCGCCGCCACCGCCGCCGTTGCCGTCACCGCCGAAGAGGCGGCCGAGGCCGTTGTACTCCAGGGCCAGCTGCAGCAGGCTGTTGTCGCTGGAGCCGCCGATGTACGGGCGGGACGAGGCCGGCCACAGCTCCACCAGCGCCAGGTACCAGCCGGCGGAGACCACCAGGGCGACCCCGGCGAGCAGCAGCTGCCGCACCCGGCGCCCCAGGCCCGTGGGGGCGAAGAGCAGGTAGGCCAGCGAGAACGCCGGCAGCACGAGGAACGCCTGGCCCATCTTGGTCAGGAACGCGAACCCGAGGGCCGCCCCGGCCAGCACGAGCCAGCGGGTGCGCGCCCCCTCGAGGGCCCGGACCACCGCGTACGCGCCGAGCGTCATGAGCAGGACGAGCAGGGCGTCGGGGTTGTTGAACCGGAAGATCAGCGCGGCGGCGGGGGTGAGCGCCAGCACGAGGCCCGCGAGGAGCCCCGCGACGCGGCCCGAGGTGCGGCGCACGGCGGCGTGCACCAGGGCCACGGACGCGACGCCCATGAGCGCCTGCGGCGCGAGCATGCTCCAGCTGCTGAAGCCGAAGACGCGGCCCGACAGGGCCATCACCCACAGCGCTGCGGGCGGCTTGTCCACCGTGATGGCGTTGCCGGCGTCCAGGGAGCCGAACAGCAGCGCCTTCCAGCTCTGCGTGCCGGCCTGGACGGCGGCGGCGTAGTAGCTGTTGGCGGTGCCGGAGGCGCCGAGGTCCCAGAGGTACAGCAGGGCCGTGCCGGCCAGGAGGACCCACAGGGCGGGCCGGGTCCAGGCGGGGTCGCCGTCCGCCGGGCGGACGCGCCGCCCGGACCGGGTGGCGGCGGCCGGCGGGCCCGAGGGCGGGCCGGCGCTGGGACGGGTGGGCGTGGCAGTGCTCACGGAGCGCTCCTGGGACGGGGGCCTGTCGGCTCGTGGAGCCGGTGTCACCCCCGAGGTTCGAGCGCCCGCGTGCCGTGACCCGGGGAGCCCGCTGTGGCTCCGCTATGACCGCCCGCCCCCCTCACCGCAGCGGAGCGCCTGGTTGCGGGTGGTCCCGGGGGGTGAGGGGGAGGTCAGGACGACGGGGGGCGGCGCGTGAAGACCGCGCGGTACGCCAGGCGGCGCAGCCCCTGCGGCACGGCCCGGTAGCCGCCGCGCACGAGCACGTTGCGGGCGCACTGCGCCGGCGTGGTGAACCCCTCCGCCACGAGGTGGCGCTGCAGGGCCAGCTCGCTGCGCAGCAGGCGCAGCCCCCCGCGCCGGGCGTACGCCCCCGCGCCGACGCGGTAGCGGACCAGGGGCTCGGCCACGTTGGCCGCCTTGGCTCCGGTGGCGATCATCCGCGTGAACAGCCAGTAGTCCTCGAGCAGCGGCAGGTCGCGGTAGCCGCCGGCGCGCGCCACCGCGGAACGCCGGTACACCACCGTGGGGTGGTTGAACGGACTGTGGAACCGCGCCCGCACGGCGATGGCGTCGTGCCCGGCGGGAGGCGTGCGCACGGCGAGCGTGGTCTCCCCCGCGGACGCGCCAGCGCCCTCGTCGTCGTCGGCGGCGCCACCGGAGAACTCCTCCAGCGCCGAGCCGACCACGTCGCAGGTGTCGACCTCGCCGTCCAGCAGGGGCAGCTGCACCGCGAAGCGGTGGGGCAGGGACACGTCGTCGGCGTCCATGCGGGCCACCAGCTCGTGCGCGCAGCGGGCCAGGCCCGCCTCCAGGGCCACCGCCAGGCCGAGGTTGTCGGGCAGGTCCACCCGCACCACGGGCGCGGTGGAGGTGGCGGTCAGCTCCTCGAGCACGGCCGCGAGCGCCGGCGGCACAGGGCCGTCGCGCACCAGCACCACCTCCGCCGGAGGGCGGGTCTGGTCCGCGGTGGCCGAGGCGAACGCGCGCCGCAGGAAGGCGGGGCTGTCGCGGCGGTAGACCGGCAGGAGCAGCGAGAAGGGCTCGCCGCCGCCTCCGAGCGGACGGCTCATCGCCAGGTCCCGGCCTCCAGGCCCGCGGCCTGCTCGCTGACGGGGCCGAGGCCGGAGAGCACCTGCGCGGTGGTGCGCGGCGGTCGCAGCGCCTCCCGGGCCCCCGCGCGCGCCGCGGCCCACAGCACCTCGGGGGCCTGCGAGCGCTGGAAGGTCCGCACCCAGCGGCGGACGCTGGAGCCGCCGTAGGCGGCCTTCTCCCACCAGGCGAGGCTGCCGGAGCGGGTGAACATCCAGAGCTTGTTGCGCACCTCCCAGCGGAAGCGCTCGCCGGGGTCGGCGTCGGTGGCGCCGAACGTCTTGGTGCGGTGCTCCACCACCGAGGTCGGCACGTAGAGGCCGACGCCGTGGCGCAGCAGGCGGGTGGAGTACTCGAAGTCGTCGTTCCAGAGGAAGTAGTCGGCCACGGGCAGGCCGTGGCGGCGCACCGCGGAGGCGTCGACCAGCATGGAGACGAACGACGACGACCGCACTGGCACGGCGCCGGCGCGCGCCGCGAGGCGCTGGTCGGCCTGCCGCGCCAGGGGGCGGCGGCGGGGGGTGTTCATGGGGTGGTCGCGCCCGTCGGTCCACAGCACGCGGCTGGCGGTGACGGCGGGGCGGGCGCCGCCGAGCCACTGGTAGCGCTCGTCCACGGCGAGCAGCTCGGCCAGGGCCGTGGGGCTGGGGATGGTGTCGTCGTCCATGAGCCACACGCGGTCGGCGGCGTGCCCGGCCACGGCCCGTGCGAGCCCGGCCGCGAAGCCGCCCGCCCCGCCGGTGTTGCGGACCAGGCGGATCGCGTCCAGGGGGAGCTCGAGCTCGTGGGCGAGCTCCACGGCGGCGTCGGCCGACCCGTCGTGGGAGGCGTTGTCGACGACGACGACGAGGTCGACGGGGCGCTTCTGGCGCGCCAGGGCCCTCAGGCACTCCAGGAGCAGCTCGCGCCTCTCGTGCGCGACCACGACGGCGACGACGCGGAGCTGTGCGGACACGGGACCACCGTAGACGGCGGCCCGCGAGGAGGCGCGGAGCCCGCGATCTCCTCGGCGCCGGGCGCTCGGCGCGGTCCGGTCGGGCCCGGCGGCTGGCGGGGCGGCTAGCGGGGCAGGACGGCGACGGCGGCGTCGAGCACCGCGTCGGGCAGGGCGCCGGAGCGCCCCACGCCCACGAGCGAGCGGGCCGCGGTGCCCGGCAGCAGGGCCCGGGTCGCGTCGGACAGGGCGTCGGGGCCGGTGAGGAACAGCGGCCTGCCGGACAGCCCGGCCAGCGGGCCGCAGGCCAGGGCGTCGGGGAAGCGGGTGCCGTTGGCGAGGTAGCCGGACGCGGCGGTGTCGAAGCCGGTCCCGAAGCCGCCGACGTCGCCGTCCTCCGCGGTGCTGTCCAGCGGCGGCGCGCAGGCCAGCGCCAGGAGCACCGCGGCGGTGTCGAAGCGGTCGGACCCGCGCACGGGCAGCACCGCCAGGCCGAGGGCGTCGAGGGCGTCGAGGACCGCCGTCCCGATGGCCGCCGGGCCGCCGAGGGTGACCACCTGGCGGACCTGCAGCGAGCTCAGCGCGGTGCGCGTGGCCTCGGGCAGGGCGTCGCGGGCGGTGAGGAGCAGCGGGACCCGTGCGGCGCACGCCAGCGGCCCCGCCGCCAGCGCGTCGGCGGGGCTGGTGCCGCTGGCGAGGATCGCGGTGCGCTGGGGGCTGGCGCCGGAGGGACCGCCGACCAGCGCGTGGGCGCGGGCGCTCGGGGCGCCGAGGGCCGCTGCGGCGGCCGCGGTGCCGTACCTGTCGTCGCCGGCGACGCGCACCACGCGGGCCCCGAGCGCCGTCACGGCGCGCTCCACGTCCGGCGCCACCACCGCGGGGCCGCCCATGACGTGGACGACGGGTCCGCCCGGGAGCGCCGGCAGCAGGTCGCGCAGCGCGGCGGCCGTCGGAGCCGGCAGCGACCCGCGGGCGGTGAGCAGCAGCGGCGCCGACAGGTGCCCGGCGAGGAAGGACGCCGAGAGGGCGTCGATGCCACCGGAGGCGTCCTCCCCGCTGGCCAGCAGCACCCCGCCGGGCGGTGTCCCCGCCGCGCGCAGCACCGCCACCACCTGGGCGGCCACGAGCGCCGCGGTCGCGTAGCGGTCCTCCCCGCCGGTCCTGTCGGCCACGGGCGTCCTCCTGGGTGCGGTGCCGGATCGTCCGAAACCGCTCGATCGTCACACGCCCTCCCCTAGCGTCGGGCCGGAACACGACCGGTGGAGCCGACCTCCTGGGGGGACCGTGGCGCTGAGCCCGCAGCTCGCGTCCCTGCACGCGCGGGTGCGCCGCTACCAGCCGGGAGGGCTTCCGCTGCCGCTCGACGCCTCCGGCGTGCGCCACCTCGTGCGCCGCCTGACGTGGGGCGAGACCCCCGGGCTGGTCGAGGAGGTCCGCCGCGACCCGCAGGGCTGGCTGGACGCCCAGCTCGACCCGGCGCGCCTCGACGACAGCGCCTGCGACGGGTACACCTCCCGCTTCACCAAGGTGCGGCGCTCGATCGCCGAGGTGAGGGCGCAGGACCAGAACGGCAGCTGGGACACCATGACCGAGCTGGGGTTCCTCACCACCGCGCGGTACGCGTGGAGCCGGCGCCAGCTCTTCGAGGTGGTGTGCGACTTCTGGTCCAACCACCTCAACGTGACGTCCCCCAGCTCCGACGTGTGGGACAGCCGGCACGACTACGACGCGGCCGTCATCCGCCGCCACGCCTTCGGGTCCTTCGAGGCCATGCTCGTCGCCTCGGCCCAGCACCCCGCGATGCTGCGCTACCTCGACAACGCCTCCTCCACGAAGGCGCACCCCAACGAGAACTACGCCCGCGAGGTCATGGAGCTGCACACGGTCGGCGTCGCCGCCGGGTACGGGGAGGACGGCGTGCGCGCCGCCGCCCGCGTGCTGACCGGCCTGACCGTGGGCGAGGACGGTGGCTACGCCTACGACCCGAAGCGCCACGACACCTCCGCCGCCGCGGTGCTCGGCTGGTCGACGCCGGCCCACAGCGCCGCCGACGGCGAGGCGGTGGCCACCTCCCTGCTGCGCCACCTGGCCCGGCACAGCGCGACGGCGACGGCGGTGGCGCGCAAGCTGGCCGTCCGCTTCGTCAGCGACGACCCACCGGCCTCCCTGGTCAGCCGCCTCGCCGGTGTGTACACCGCCGGCGGCACGCAGGTGCTGCCGGTGCTGAGAGCCCTGTTCGCCTCCGAGGAGTTCTGGGCCTCCGCGGGCAGGAAGACCCGCCGTCCGCTCGAGGGCTACCTCGCCGCCGTCCGCGCGACCGGCTCCACGCCGGGCGCCACCGGGCGCGGCGGCATCGACGACCTGTACTGGCAGTGCCGCGAGGTGGGCCAGGCACCGCTGGCCTGGGCCCCGCCGAACGGCTACCCGGACGTCGCCGCCGCGTGGCGCTCCGCCGGCGGCACCATGAGCCGCTGGAACGCCACCACCAACGTCGTCAACGGCTGGTGGCCGAAGGCGCTGGTCCGGCTGCCCGCCACGAGCGTGCTGCCCGACCCGCTGCCGTCGACGTTCGGCGCCCTCGTCGACGCCCTCGTGCTGCGCCTGCTCGGCCGCCCGGCCACCACCACCGAGCGCGCCGCGCTGCTGGCCTTCACCGAGCACGGCGCCGGTGACGCCCTGAAGCCGACCGACCAGTGGGTCGGCTGGCGTCTGGGCAGCGTGCTGGCCACCGTCCTCAACTCGCCCGGACACATGGAGCGCTGATGGACCCCGCACTCCCCCGCCCCCGCAGCGCCCCGTCGTCGTCCTCGGTGTCTTCGGCGACGTCGGCGACGTCGGCGACGTCGGCGACGTCGGTGGAGGACTGCGGCTGCCCCGACGGCCCCGGCGCGGGCAGCTTCTCGCGCCGCTCGCTGCTCAAGGCCCTCGGCGTGGGCGCGATGACCCTCGTGGCCACGGAGCACGTGCACACGCAGGTGGCGTTCGCCGCACCGGGCTACGCCGGCGACGTGCTCGTGGTGCTGAGCCTGCGCGGCGGCATGGACGGGCTGTCCGCCGTCGTCCCCGGCGGTGACCCCGACTACTACCGGCTGCGGCCGACGATCGGCGTGCCGCAGTCCTCGCTGCTGGGGCTGGACGGGACGTTCGGGCTGCACCCGGCCATGGCGCCGCTGCTGCCGCTGTGGAAGGCCGGCCGGCTCGGTGCCGTGCACGGCGTGGGGCTGCCCGGCGCCAGCCGCAGCCACTTCGCCGCCATGGAGGACATGGAGAAGGCCGCGCCCGGCACGTCGCTGCGCACGGGGTGGCTCGACCGCACCCTCGGCACCCGGGCCGCTGCGGGCACGTTCCAGGCGGTGTCGATGACCGGCTCGCAGACGCCGCAGGCGCTCGCCGGGCCCGCCCCGGAGCTGACCCTCAAGAAGCTGGAGGGCTTCGCGCTGAGCGGGCCGGGAGACAGCGCCGTGGAGAGGGCGCGCTGGACCAGGGCCTACACGGCGCTCCACGCCGAGGGCCCGCCGACCGTCGCCGAGACCGGGCGCGCGGCGCTGGCCGCGGCGGCCACCATCTCCAGCACCCTCGGCTCCACCCCGGCGGGCAGCGGCTACCCGGACACCGACCTCGGGCGGTCCCTGCGCGACGTCGCCCGGATGGTCAAGGCGGGTGTGGGCGTGCAGGTCGCCGCCGTCGACTCCGGCGACTGGGACATGCACTCCGGCCTGGGCGCCGCGGGCGGCGGCTGGATGAAGGACAAGCTCACCGAGCTGTCGACGGCGCTGGCGGCCTTCGACGCCGACCTCGGCGCGCTCATGTCCGGCGTGACGGTGCTGACCATCAGCGAGTTCGGGCGCCGGGCCGACGAGAACGGCTCCGGTGGCCTCGACCACGGTCACGGCAACCTCATGCTCGCGCTCGGCGGCGGTGTGGTGGGGGGCCGCGTGCACGGCAGGTACCCCGGGCTGGGGCCGCAGGCGCTCGACAACGGCGCCGTGGCCAGCGTGACCGACTACCGCGACGTCATCGGCGAGGTGCTGCAGAAGCGGTGCGGGGCCGGGGCGCTGTCGGAGGTCTTCCCGGGCTTCTCCCCGGCGGGGGCGCTCGGCCTGGTCCGCGCCCGCTGACGCGCCGGGGTCAGGACGACGACGGCAGCGGACCGGGCGTGATCGCCCCGCACGCGTCGATCCGGTACAGCACGGCCACCGGGCCCTGCGAGGGGTCGGGGCCGTCCTCGGAGTCGACGGCGGTGAAGCCGGGCGCCGTCGCCAGGTCGAGCAGGCCCGGGTACCGCTTGTCGCGGTCCGCGGGGTCGCCGCCCCACAGGTAGTACGTGCCGAAGTCGAGCACGTACCCCAGGTGCAGCTCCCGCACGGCTGGGCACACGGACGGGTCGGTGGCGGCGTCGCGCAGGTGCGCCGCCACCACCGCGCGGGCGGGGGTGAAGGTCGAGGTCATGTGCGGGAACGGCGTCTGCCGGTCGGCGAGGGCGTAGACGAAGCCCGAGCCGTTCCACGGGTTGCCGGCCACCATGACGCCGGCGGGGACCTCGGAGGCCACGCGGTCCAGCAGGGCCCGCTCGGGGGCGTCCAGGAGGTCGGAGTACTTCGTGTCGCTGGTGGCCACGGAGTTGGCGTAGAGCCAGCCGTACGTGACCGCGTAGCCCTGCCCCCGCGCTGCGACCAGCACCACCAGCACTGCCAGCGCCGCGCTCATCGTGGTCAGCGCCGCCCAGCGCTCGGCGGGGACCAGGCGCACCGCCGGGACCGCCCGCCGGCGGCCGTTCACCGCCAGCGGCCGGGTGCGCGCCGGCGGGCGCCAGGGGCCGACGAGCCCTCCCAGCCGCCGCACGAGCCGGCGCACCGCGCCCGGCCCGAGCGAGAGGGCGGCGCTGGCCAGCACGAGCCCGGTGAGGCTCGCGAGCGGCGCGATCCGGTAGGCGTCGTTGAACCAGTAGCCGGTGAGGTACCGGCTCTCCGGGGTCTGCACCGCCCACGACAGGACGAACAGCACCGACGCCACCACGTGCGCTCCCGCGACCCAGCGCAGCGGGCGGCGGCGCACCGCGACGGCCAGCCCGAGCAGCACCAGGGCCGCCGCCAGCCACAGCGGCGGGCGCGTCACCTCCGAGGCCACGGGGTGGGTGATGCTGAGGTGGCTGAACAGCACGGCCTGCTCGGCGGCCTCCCTCAGCGTGGCCTTGGGCGGCCACAGGGTGTCGCGGGCGCTCGCCACGGACGCGCTCCAGGTCACCACCGCCCAGGCCGTGACGCTCACGCCCACCGCCAGCACGGGCAGCACCACCGCGGCGACCCGCCGCCCGGCGCGCCACCAGGTGCCGGACGTGCGCCAGAGCACCACCACCCCCAGCGGCAGCGCCAGGGCCACCAGCGCGAAGCCGCCGTTGGGCTGGGCGAGCGCGAGCCCCGGCAGGGTGCCGGCCGCGGTGGCGAGCGCGCCGAGGCGCGCGCGGACGGTGCGGGACCGGTCCGCGGCCACCACGAGCAGGGCCAGCGGTGCGGGCAGCAGGCTGTTGGTGAGCAGCGTCGGGTAGAGGACTCCCCAGCCCAGCGTGGCCACGGGCTGCGCCGTGAACGCCGCGGTCAGCGCGCCCGCCGCGGCCAGGGCGACCGGGCGTCGGCCCAGCACTGCCCGGACCAGGCCCACCGCTCCTAGCGGCCAGACCACCAGCGCGACGGCGAGGGCGGTGGCGTTGGTGGCCACGTCCACGCCGGCGCCGGTGGTCATCGCCGCGAGGGAGACCACGTCGTGCCAGGCGGCCGGGTAGAAGGACGTCGCCGCCCCCGGGTGGGTCAGGCGGCCCAGGTGCAGCGAGGACCCGTCGCCGGTGTCTACGACCCACCGGACGGCGTTGAGGTGGAACACGGCGTCGTAGCTCTCCGAGACCGCGGTGGGGTCCCACAGCGCGGAGGTGAGGCGGCGCCCTGCGAGCAGACCGCCGCCGACCAGGCCCCCCGCGGCGCTCAGCCCCACGGCCAGGTGCCGGTTCCCCGGCGCGAGGCGGCCGCTGCCCCGCAGCCCGCTCCCGAGCCCGCCGCCCAGCAGCCCCACCGGCAGGGCGACGACGACGGCGAGGGCGGTGGCCAGCGCGAGCGGCAGCAGCCCCCACCGCAGCCCGGCGACGGCGGCGCCGACGGCGGCCAGCGCCACCACCCCGGTGGACAGCGCCGGCGCCACGCCGGTCCACACGAGTCCGCGCAGGCCGGCGGCGCGCCCGACGAGCAGCCCGGGCACCACGAGGACGGCGACGGCGATGGCTGCGGGCGCGACCGCACCCGACCAGCCGACCACCCACCGACCGTAACCAGGTGCGGCCCCGCGGCGCGGGCGAACGTCCAGGCCCGTCGTCCAGGCCCGTCAGCCGGGTCAGCCGCAGGCGAGCGCCACCCGGCGGGCCAGCCACTGCGGGGTGCCCGCCGCTGGTGTGGTCGCGTCGAAGGCCCCGCCGAGGGACTCGGTCGCGCCGTCACCGCTCACGGCCTGCAGGTCCAGGCGGCTCAGCGCGCCGTCACCGACCACCGAGCACTGGGGGTGCACCGAGATGTCGACCACCGCCGTCTCCCCCGGGCGCAGGTCCCGCGGCAGCGGCGGGTCGGACGTCGGGTCGAGGCCGGGGGTGCTGTCCAGCTGCAGCCGCACGGGGGCGGCGCCGGTCAGCGCCTTGACGGTGACGCGGAGGGCGCCGTCCTCCTTCCACAGCCAGCCCGTCTGCAGCTGCGCCGGGTCAGCGGAGCCGCACGCGTCGCCCAGGGACTGGTCGAGGGAGCTGGCGATCGCGTCGACCACCGGCAGCCGCACGTCCACCGCCGGGCCGCCGACGGCCCGGCGCACGGAGGCGAGCACCACGGTCGGGGCGGTCGGCGCCGGGGTCGGGTAGGGGCCCATGTCGAAGGGCGAGTCCGGCTGCGCGGCCGCGGCCTGCGCGCGGGCGTCGTCCCGGACCGCCTGGCAGTCGACGCGCACCGCCACCGGCGCCACCACGAGGGCGCCGGGGTCCACCTGCACCTCGTCCGGCGGTGACGCGGTGCCCTGGTGCGCGGTGGACAGGCCCTGCAGGCGCACGTCGAGCGCCGCGTCGCCGTGGTTGAAGAGCGCCACGTGCACCTGGGCGGCGAGCGTGCTGCCGCGTCCGTCCCGCTGGGTCACGAAGGCGTACCCGACCGTGAGCGCCTCCTGCAGGGCGGAGCGCGCGTCAAGGGCGTCGCGGTGGGAGCTGCCGACGGCTGCGCCCCCGAGCCCCGCCGCGAGCACCAGGACGACGACGGCGGCGGGCCCGCGCGCCCACGCCGGCACGGCCTCCGGCCAGCGCGACAGGCCGGCTCCGCGGGACCCGCGCGCCGCCCGGCCGCCACCGCCCTCGCCACCGCGCCCGTCGCCCTTGAGGTCCGCGTCGAGGTCGGCGTCGAGGTCGAGCAGGTCGGTGTCGCCGGCTGCGTCGCCGGCTGCGTCGCCGGCCTGCCCGAGGGCCATGGCGGGGACTGTAGGCCCCGCAGGTGAACGACCGGCTGGACCAGGAGGCGTCCCCACAGCCCTCTCAGGCCGGGGCGCAGGGCGTGCCGGGCACCAGCACCCGGTAGGCCGAGGCGGTGCCGGCGCGGGCGACGGGCTCGAGCGAGGCGGCCCGGTCCAGGTCGGTGAAGCCGGGCGCCAGGCGCATCGAGGCGTACACCGCCTCCCCGCCCGTGTAGACGTAGCAGACGCGCAGGTCGCGCAGGGCCTGCTGGACGCCCGCGTCGGTGTCGACGTCGTCGAGGCGGGCCAGGAGCAGCTGCGCGTCCGGCGTGAGCGGTCCGGGGGCGTAGTGGCGGAACAGCACCGGCACGCCGTGGAGGGCGTACAGCCAGGCGGAGCCGTCCACGGGGTCGTTGGCCACCGCCGCCCCCGCGGGCAGCGGCTGGTCCCGCACCACCTGCGCCAGGCGGTCCATGACCGCCTGCTGGTCGGGTCCGGTGACGCGGGGCGCGTACCCGGCGGCCAGGCGCGGCGCGGCGACCTCCAGCGTGCTCACCGCCGCCGTCCCCGCGAGCAGCACCGCGGCCCCGGCGACGACGGCGCGCAGCACCGTCCACCGGGCGAGCGGACCGGCGAGGAGGTCCGCCAGCAGGTCGGCGGCGCGCGAGGCCCCCACGCCCGCGGCCACCGCACCGACCACCGCCACCACGGCCATGAGCCGGAAGGGGGCGTTGTAGAAGAACAGCGTCACCGAGCGCAGCAGGTCCGCCACGGCGGCGCCCACGGGCCCCACCACCTGCGCGAGCACGGGTCCCAGCGGCACCACCGTGGCCACCGCGGCGGCCACCGCCAGCACCCAGACCACCGCCAGCCAGGCGGTGGCCCGGGAGGTGGCCAGCAGCACCACCGCCGCCACCACCACGGCCGCGAGCGCCCACTGGCCGCCCTGGGGCGGCAGCCCGAAGCCGTAGCCGCCGCTGATGCGGCGCACACCGCCGAGCACCGACACCAGCGCGTCGCCGACGCCGCCCCAGGTGGCGGGGCGGGAGGTGTAGTCGTAGGCGGCCAGGCTGCGCAGGGCCGGTGACCAGCGCGCCAGCGCCAGCACCAGCGGCGGCAGGAGCAGCGTGCCGAGCACCGCCGCGCCCAGACCCGCCAGCCCCCACCGCGAGCTCCCCGCCGACCACCCGGACAGCACGTGCACGGCCAGCCGCGACAGCGCCCACCCGAGCACGAGCGCACCGGCCAGCACCACCCCGGCCGGCTGCAGCCCCGCCACGCCGGCGGTCCCCACGAGCACGGCCACCGCAGCCGAGACCGGGCGCCGGGGCACCAGCCGCCCCTCCAGCGCCCGCACCGCGACCGCCGCCAGGAGCACCGCGGTGGCCAGGGCGGCTCCGTAGCTCCACACCCCGCGCCACCACTGGTCCCACGGCGCCGCCACCGGCAGGACGGCGACGACGGCGCCCACCGCGGCGGCCGTCCCGCGCCGCACCGGCGCCACGGCCCCGGCGAGAGCGCCGACCGCGACCGGCAGCACGGCACCGGCCACGAGGGCGGCGAGCACGTCGAGCACGGTCGCCGGGCCCGCGCCGGTGAGGCGCACGCCGAGCGCCGCGAGCGCGTGGAGGGCGTCGGGGTAGTAGGTGGAGACGTCGCGCCAGCCGGCGGAGGCCAGGGCGCTGGGGGCGGTGACCGGGTCGCTGTCGCCGGTGCGGACGATGAGCTCGGTGAGGTTGGCGTGGTAGGCGGCGTCCCAGGTCTGCGCGATGTCACCGAGGCGGTGGCCGGCGCTCCGCGCGACCGCCACCACCAGCAGCGCCGCCGCCGCGGCGCCGACCACCGGCCCCACGGCGGAGACCGGCTCGAGCGGTTCCCGCCGCCGGGCCTGGCCCGGCCGGGACAGCAGCCGCCGCCGGGGCAGCAGCCGCAGCGCCAGCGCGAGCAGCAGGGACGCGGCGAGCACGCCGGCGGCCGTCGTCGTCGTCCACCGCAGACCGGCGCGGGGCACGGCCACCGCGCCGAGCGCCACCAGCCCCCACGTGAGGACCGGCGCGGCGACCAGGGCCCAGCGGCGCCGCACCCCCAGGGCCTGCGCGAGCAGCGCGCCGGGCGCCCAGAGCAGCGCGGCCACCACGGGCAGGACCACGAGGACCGCCGAGGGACCGGTCAGGGCAGCAGCCCCGCGCGGGACTTGGCCTCCAGCGCCACGAGGGCGGCGGCGTCCACCGCGGCGGCGAAGGCCGGGTCAGCGCTCGCCCTGGCCTGCAGCGCGTCGAGCATGGTGGGGGCGAGCGCGGAGTCCACGGTCAGCACCAGGGTGCCGCCGGCCTCCACGAACCGGGTGGCGCGCTCCGCCGGCGGCACGGAGGCGACGGCCTCGGCGCGGCCGAGGTCGTCGGAGATGACCACGCCGTCCACCCCCAGCTGACCGCGCAGCAGGTCGGTGACCACGGCGGAGGAGAACGCGGCGGGGCTGGCGGGGTCGATCCGGTCGTACACGGCCGAGGAGGTCATGACGAACGGCCGCTGCGGCAGCGCCGCGAGCTGCCCGAACACGGCGACGCCGGGGTCGGTGGCGGAGGTCTCGGTGTCGTGGACGTCCCGGGAGTAGTCGGTGTTGGTGGTCACCCGGCCCAGCCCCGGGAAGTGCTTCACGGTGGCCACCACGCCGGACTCGCCGAGCCCGGTGACCGCGGCGCCGGCGTCCTGCGAGACCTCCTCGGCGGTCGCGCCGTACTCGCGGCCGTACCTGCCGATGGGCGCGTTGGCGCGTCCCGTGGTGGCGGGCACGACGTCGGCGACGGGCGCGAGGTCGAGGGTGATGCCCGCGGCGCGCAGCTGCTCCCCCGCGCGGCGCGCGGTCTCCTGCACGGCGGACGCGGGCTGCCGGCCCTGCTGGCGGGCCGTGGGGAGGCGCTCGAAGCCGGGTCCGGAGAAGGTCTGCACGGCGCCGCCCTCCTGGTCCGCGGCCACCCACGGCACCGGCTGGCCGGCCTGGCGGGCGCGCTCGGCCCACGGCACGGTCACCGCGGCGACGGCCGCGGCGGAGGCCTGGGAGCGCCCGCCGACGAAGAGGCCGCCGTAGGGGGCCTGGGCGAGGAGCGCGCTGCCGTCGTCGAGGTCCGCGGCCGGCACGCCCACCACCAGCAGCTGCGCCGCCCGCGCCCGCAGGTCCATCCGCTCGAGCGCGCGCTGCGCCGCCGCGACGTGCGGGTCCACCGGTGGTGGCGACGGCGACGGCGACGGGCTCGCCGAGCCCGCCCCGCTCCCCGCGGAGGTGCTGGCGCTGGCTGGGGCGCCGGCTGTGGCGGACTGCGGCGAGGAGCACCCGCCCAGCGCGAGGAGTCCCACCAGCAGCACCCCGAGAGCGGCGCGGGGCGGGCGAGCGGACTGCGCTGGTGCCATCACCTCGACGCTACCCGGCGACACGCGAGCGCCACGCCGGGAAGGCCGCGGTGGCTCGGACGGGGGACGTGTGAGCCGTGGGGACCGGGGTAGCGGGGTGTCGGTGCGCAGAGGTGCGCGCCGACCGACGATCGCGAGGAGCGGCCATGATCACCGACGCTGAGGTGGAGCGGATCCCCGGAGCTGCCGTCTACGGAGCCGACGGCGAGAAGATCGGCAAGGCCGGGGCCGTCTACCGCGACGACCAGTCCGGGCGCCCGGAGTGGGTCACCGTGCAGACGGGCCTGTTCGGCACGTCCGAGAGCTTCGTCCCGCTGGCGCAGGCGAGCTTCGACGGCGACGACCTGCGCGTCCCCTACGACAAGGCCAAGGTCAAGGACGCCCCGCGCGTGGACGACGAGGGCCACCTGGACATCACCGAGGAGGACCGCCTCTTCGAGTACTACGGCGTCGGGAACGCCGGGCCGGACGGCTCCGCCGCGCACGACGTCCGCGACGACCGGGAGTTCTACGGCGACCGCGACGGGCGCGACGGGCGCAGCGCTGGGGCCGCGGCGGCGGGCGCCGGGGCCGCGGGAGCGGGCCTGGGTGCCGCCGCGGCCCGCCACGAGGACCACCGGGACGACCACCGCGACGGCTACCGGGACGACCGCCGGGACGACCGCGGCGTCGTGGAGAAGATCAAGGACAAGTTCGACGGCGACGACGACCGCCGCGACGGCTACCGCGACGACCGCCGCGACGACCGCCGTGACGACCGCCGTGACGACCGCCCCGCCGGCTACGCGGGTGAGACCCGCGACGGCTACCGCGACGACCGCCCCGCCGGCTACGCGGGTGAGGCCCGTGGGGACGGCTACCGCGACGACCGCCCCGCCGGCTACGCGGGTGAGGCCCGTGGGGACGGCTACCGCGACGACCGCCGTGACGACGACCGCGGGCACGGCGCGGGCACCGCTGTCGCCGCCGGTGCCGCGGGCGCGGGTCTCGGCGGACTGGCCGCTGCCGCCGGTCACCGCGACGACCGCCGCGACGACGTGCGCGACGGGTACCGCGACGACCGCCCGGCCGGCTACGCCGACGACCGCCGCGACGACGCCCGTCGGGACGACGACCGGGGCGTGGTCGACAAGATCAAGGACAAGCTCGACGGTGACGACCGCCGCGACGGCTACCGCGACGACCGCCGCGACGACGTGCGCGACGGCTACCGCACCGACGGGCGCACCGGCACGGACACCGCGACGGCCCGCGACGACCGCTTCGCCGACGGCGAGGACGTCGGCCGCCGCGACGACCGCTCCTCCTCCGGCCTGGGCGCCGCTCCGGTCGCGGCGGGCGCTGGCGCCGCCGCGGGGGCCGCGGGCGGGTACGCCGCTGGCCGCTCGTCGTCGTCGCCCACGACCGGCTCGGCGACCGGCTCGACGACCGGCAGTGAGCGCAAGCCGCGCCTGAGCCAGTGGGTGCTGGTGAAGCGGGAGGACGTCATCGAGGTGCCGGCCGACGAGGCCGAGCGCCTCGCTGCCCAGCAGGACGGCGGCACGCTCCGCTGACCTGACGCGCCGGCGCGACGACGCGTCCCGGGCCGCCGCCCCCTCTGCGGCGGCCCGGAGCACGTGACCACCGACAGGCAGAACCCCGTCCGGGTGGCTCCACAGCCGCCCCGGGCGGGGTTCTGCCTGTCCGACGTCACGCCGAGGGCGTCCCGTCAGACATGCAGAAGTGCGCCGGCAGGCGTCCAGACCCCGCTCAGGCGGACTTCTGCATGCTCGGCGGGACGCGTCCGACGTCACGCCGACGGCGTCAGGCGGTGCGGCGCAGCCGGCCCCAGACCACCGCCCACAGCGCCAGCGCCAGCACGCCGTCGCAGAGCAGGCTCGCCGCCACGGCACCGGCCAGCCCGAACGCGGGGATCAGCCACAGGTTGAGCAGGCCGTTGCCCACCGCCACGCCCAGCTGCCAGGCGCTGCGCACGCGCTGCTGGCCGGCGCCGGTGAGGGCGTCGGCGGCGAGGTAGTGCGCGACCTTGAGCAGCGGGAGCAGCGCCAGCCACCGCAGGGCCCCGACGGCGGGCTCGTACGCGGACCCGAGCAGCAGCGGCACGAGGTCGGCCCCGGCGACCAGCGCCACCGACGCCAGCGCGCACCACCCGACGGTGGTCGGGGCGATGCTGCGCGCCAGCCCGACGGCCGCCCGCAGCCCCGCCTGGCCCCCAGCGGCGCCGGCGGCGAAGAAGCGCGGGTACGCGGCGGCGAGCACCGCGCGCAGCGGCACCAGCGACAGGTCCACCAGCCGGTAGGCCACGGTGTACGCGCCGTTGGCGGCCTCGGAGCCGAGCCGGGTGAGCATGAGCTTGTCGAGGTCGTTGTAGAGCGCCTGCGCGCCGAGCCCCACGGAGAAGTGGAACCCGTCGCGCCACTGCGCGAGCAGCCCGCGGACCTCCGCGCCCAGCGGGGCGCCGCCGCGTCCCAGCTGCCGGCGGACGACGACGACGGCCGCCGCGCCCCCCACCAGCGACGTCACCGCGTAGGCGACGGCCCAGCCGCCGACGGTCAGACCGGCCGGCGTGAGCACCAGGGCGACAGCGGCGGCGAACCGCAGCCCGTGGAAGACCAGCTGGGCCCGGGCCGCGCCCAGCGCCCGGTGGCGCGCCACCTGCACGCCGGCGGCCAGCTCGAGCAGCGCGGCGCCCACGAGGTCGGCCACGAGCAGCGCGAGCACGGCGGGCAGCGGCACCGACGGCACCACGAGCAGGCACACGAGCGCTGCGACCACCGTGGCCGCCAGCCCCCCGCCCGCGGTGATGGCGGCGGCCCCGGCGAAGGCGCCCGGCAGCCCCTCCGGGGCGCGCACCGCGGACCGCACGAGCAGGTGCACCGCCCCGAGGGAGGCGAACGGCAGCGCCAGCGCCGCGGCGGCCATCACCGCGCCGACGGCGCCGAAGCCGTCCGGTCCCAGCTCGCGGGCCACCAGCAGGAAGGTCAGCCCGGCGAACGCGGCCCGCCCGCCGTGGCCGAGGAGCATGCTGGCGCTGCTGCGCCCCAGCCCGGAGGTGCTGCCGTCCACCACGGGGGACTCGACGTCCGCTGCTGCCACGCCTCACGACGCTACGGCCGCGCGCCGCCTCCCGTGCCCCCTTCCCCTCCGTGATCATGGGCGTTCTGCGCACGACCCACCGTGATCATGGGCGATCTGCACACGCGCGCACCGCACGCCACTGGTCACGACGGGGTCTGGTGCAGCACCGCGCGCCAGCCGGCCACCAGCGCGCCCGGGCCGTAGGCCCGCTCCCGCGCGGCGTCGGCGGCCTCGAACTCGGCCGCCCCCGGCGGGGCGGCGAGCACGGCGCGCACGGCGGCGGCCAGGGCGGGCGCGTCCGCCGTCGTCGTCGTCCCCGGCACGAGGGCGGGCACGAGGTGGCGGGCCTGCTCGGTCGCCGCCGCCACCACCGGCCGGTGCGCGGCGGCGGCCTCGAGCAGCGCGTACCCGAACGTCTCCGACCGGGACGTGTGGACCACCGCGTCGCACGCGTCGAGCAGCTCCGGCACGCGGTCGGTGTGGCCGTGCCACGTCACGCGGTCGGCCACGCCCAGCTGCCCGGCCAGCCGGCGCATCGCCTCCAGCCGCGCTCCCCCGCCGGCCACGTCGAGGTGGGCGTCCGGCAGCAGCGCGAGGGCCTCCAGCGCCAGCTCGGGGTTCTTCAGCGGCTCCAGACCGCCCACGTACAGCAGCCGACCGCCGCCGCGGGACGGCTGCGGCGCGCGGCGGCCGGTGCCCGCCACCGGTCTCTTCCCCACCGGGTTGGCGACGACGACGACGCGCTCGCCCACCCCCGGCTGGTCCGCGAGCGCCGTGGCCACGGCGGCGCTGACGGCGACCACCCGGCGGGCGCGGCGGGCGTACAGGGGCAGCACCAGGCGGGCCACGGCGTCGAAGGAGCGCAGGGCCGCGCGCCGCTCGCGCGTGAGGGAGTGCTCCCAGGCGATGACCTCCCGGTCGTGGGGCCTGCGGAACGGCAGCACCCGCAGCCCCACCCAGATGCCCACCAGCACCAGCGGCGGTCCCGGCTGGCGCACGAGGCGGCGGGCGGCGGCGAAGGAGGTGGCGAGGTCGAGCAGCCGCCCGGCCCGTCCGGAGCGCGGGCGGGTGAGGAGGGCGTGCAGCGACACGTCGAGGCCGTGCGCCTGGAGCGCGGCGACGGTCTCGGTGGCGGCGCGCTCCATGCCGCGCAGCGGGGTGGCCTGGGAGAGCACGAAGACCGCGGCCGGTGGCCCACCTCCCACGGTCATGCGCAGTGGTGGGAGGCGGCGGCCTCGACGGCGGCGACGGCGCGGCGGGCCACCGAGCGCAGCGAGTGGTGCTCGCGCGTCCAGGCCACCAGCCGCGCGCGCTCCTGCGCGGTGGGCTCCGGCCGCTCGAGCGCCTCGCGCAGGGCGGCGGCCACCGCGTCGACGTCGAACGGCACCGCCCAGCCCAGCCGGTGCTCCCCCACGAGGTCGGCGAAGGGGCCGGCACCGGCGTAGACCACGGGCGCCCCGCAGGCGGTGGCGGCCAGCGGCTTGACGAGGAAGGCGAAGGCGTAGGCGGTGTCGGGTCGCTGGCTGGCCAGGCCCGCCCGCGCGGTGGCGGTGGTGCGCGCGATCACCGAGGGGTCCACGAGCCCGGGGAAGTCGATGAGCCCCGGGGCCAGCCGGGCGGCGCGCTCTGCCAGCTCGGCGGCCTGCACGCCGCCCCCGTAGAACACGGCGCGCGCGCCGGGGTGCTCGGGCAGCACGCGGGCGAGGGCGTCCACCAGCACGCCCGCGCCCTGCACCTCCGACATCGTGCCGGCGTAGACGAAGGCGGGCCGGTCCCAGCCGGCGGGGGCGGCGGCGGCGTGGGCGGCGTCGTCCGGCGGACGCAGCCGGTCGGTGTCGACGCCCGTGCCGACCACCACCACCCTCTGCGCGGGCACCCCGAGGGCGCGCACGCGCGCCGCGTACCCCTCGTCCACGGTCATGACGCGGGCCGCGCCCCGCAGCACCCACGCCTCCAGCGCGGTCAGCGCCCGCAGCGCCGGGCGCGGGAGACCGGCCTCGGCGGCGGCCAGGGAGAGCAGGTCCGCGGCGTAGTAGGCGTAGGGAGTGCGCCGCAGGCCGCAGACCAGCCGCACCACGAGGCCCGTGGTGGGCGGGGGCTCGACGACGACGACGTCGGGGCGCCGCCCGCGCGGCCCGAGCACGCGGGCCGCCAGCCGCAGACCGGCGGGCAGGTCGAAGCTGGCGTACTGCACGTACCCGCGGACGTTGCCGCTGGCGTCGCGCAGCACGGGCCAGCGGCGCACCCGCGGGCCGCTGCCGCCGACGTCCGCCTCGGGGGTGGTGCCGGCGGGCAGGCGGGAGGTCAGCACCTCCACCTCGTGCCCCGCGCCCGCGAGGGCGCGACCGAGGGCGGCCTGCCGCCAGGCGGCCGCGGCCGGCTCCGGGGCGTAGGCGCGGGTGACCACGACCGTGCGCACACGAGCACCGTACGCACCCACCCGTCCGGGCCTGTCCCCGCACGGAGTGTCACCGCACGGGCACCCTGCGGCGGTTCTCCACCGCCACGCGGCCACCTACTTGCCGAGAGCGGCGGACCTCGACTATCAAGTGCTCAACCGTCCGACGAGAGGCCCCTCATGCGCCGCGCCCTCCGCGCTGTCATGACGCTCGCTGCCGCGGGAGTCATGGGTGTCGCCGGCGCTGGCGCCGCCCAGGCCTCCGCGTACGGAGCGTCTGCCATCACCCCGTTCAGCTACACGGCGCCCTCCGGGGCCGCCAAGTCCGTCCCCTACGGCTGTGCGCTCATCCACAGCATCTCCGGAGAGGGCGTCAGCATCTCGGCGCAGACCGCCACGGTCGACTGCGCGGGCTGGGCGGCCATGCAGGACTCCCTGTTCTGCGACGTGAGGGTCTCCTTCGTCTTCACGAGCACCTCCGGTGCCGTGGTCGACCAGAGGGACGCGTCCCTGTCGGGCTGCCGGACCCTGGGCATCCGGCTCAGCAACCCCCGCGCCCCCCTCGAGGTCAGCCCCGGCCGCGCCTGCGTGAAGCTCTACGTCAACGGCGAGAGGACGGCGCGCGCCACCTCCTGCCACGTCGTCAGCAGCTGACGCGGAAGCCACTGCCCCCAGGGGATCAAGCACGGGCGTCAGCCGACCGATGGACACCAGGTCGGACGGTCCGGCTCTTGAGGAGGTCCCGATGAGCACGCCCCACCCCTTCTGCGCTCGCACCGCCGCGCTGTCAGCGCTGAGCGACCTGCTGCGGACCGACGCCGCGTCCCTGCAGGCCCGGCTGGAGGCCGGTGACGACCTCTCGACGATGCTGGCCGACGGTGGGATCGGGCTGGAGGCGCTCTCCTCCGCGCTCGAGCAGCGGCTCGCACCCGGCATGACCGCCTGACCCCACCAGAGCGCGCCAGACCGCGCCTGGTGGCGGCCCGTCCCCGCGCCCCCGAGCGGGGGACCTGAGACCCGGTGGGCAGGCCCAGGCCCGGATCCGGCCCCGGAAGCGGGTCTCAGGCTGCCCGCCGGGGCTGAGCCTGCCCACCACCGCGCACGGCCCGCGAGGCTGCGGCCCAGTGGCACCCAGACGCACGACCTCGGGGGGACGTGGCGCGGACCCGTGGGGGAACCGAAGCCGGTGGCCGACGGTCCTGGGAGATCCCTGAACCTCCCGCGGGTGGGCGTGTTCTCCCGCGATCTCCGTGCGCGGCTACCTACGGTGAAGGTCCACCCCTCCCGGAGGTCCTGATGCGCCGCGCCCTGCCCGCCCTGGCCACGACGGCCGCAGCGGCCGCCGCGGGCCTCCTGGGCGCTGGCGCCTTCGTGCTCCCGGCCTGGGCGGACGACCCCGCCGGCAGCGCCGCCACCACGGCCACCACCGGCACCTCCGGCACCTCCGGCACCTCCGCCGACACCGTGGACGACAGCGCGCCGACCGCCCTGCTCACCGGCACCCTGCGCGTGCTCGCGGACGTCGACCACGTCAAGACCGGCACCCTCGACGCCGCCCGCCGCCAGGCGGCCGCGTCCCTGGGCGGTGCGATGGGCCCGGCCTCCGGGCCCGGTCGCCGGCTCGACCCCGTGGCCCCCTACCTGCAGGTCGGCGGCGTGTGGGTGCCCCTGAGGGCCGGCTCCGTCGCGGACGTGGCCCCCGGCAGCGCCGTCACGGTCCGGGTGGAGGTGCCCGCTCCCGTGGTGCAGGCGGTCCAGGACGGGCAGCGCCTCGACGCGGTCCCCGACGGCCGCGCCTCCTCCACCACGGCCATCAGCGCGCAGGCCCTGGACGCGGCCACCGACACCCCCGCAGCCGCCTCCTCACCGCTGGCCGGGGCCAGCGCCGTCGCGGCGGCGGCGGCCGCCACCCCGGTGGCCGCGCAGGTGGTGGCGGCCACCACGCCGGCCACCACCAGCGTCACGTCGTCGCAGACGGTGACGGTGGTGGCGGTCTCCATGCTCGGCGGCTCGGACTCCTACTACAGCGACTCGACCGTCGACTCCCTGCTCTCGTCCGTGAACGACTACTGGGGCGAGCAGACCGGCGGGGCCGTCGGGTTCCGCCGCGAGGGTGCCGTCACGCGCTACTCCAGCTCGCTGGGCTGCTCGGACCCGAACGCGCTGTGGAGCGAGGCGGCGCAGCGCTCGGGGTTCAGCCAGGGCGCCGGCAAGCACCTGCTGCTGCTGCTGCCGCCGCAGGCCTACTCCTCCGGGTGCTCGTACGGGCTCGGGTCCGTGGGCTCCTCGCCGGGGGCGGGCGGGGTCACCTACGTCACCGACGCCAGCTGGCCGGCCATCGCCCACGAGCTCGGGCACAACATGTCGCTGCTGCACGCCAACCGCCTGCAGTGCGGCTCCGCCGTGGACGAGGCGGTCGGCACCACCGCGGCCTACAAGAGCTGCAGCGTGCAGGAGTACGGCGACCGCACCGACGTCATGTCCAGCGCCGCGGCGCGCTCGGACGGCACGCCCATCCAGGCCACCGGCAGCGCCTCGGCGTTCGAGCTGGCGCGCATGGGCCTGCTGAGCTCCGGCGGTCGCGCCACCGTGACCTCGGCCGGCACCACCAGCTGGACCATCCAGCCGCTGTCGTCGCTGTCCGGGCTGCGCTCGGTGCTGGTCACCGACCCGCGCAGCGGGGACGTCTACGACCTCGAGGTCCGCGCGAACGCCGGGCGCGACACCTTCGGGTGGGGCGGCTCCACCCGCGTCACCTACGGGCTGCGCGTGCTCAAGGCCAACGACGACGGCGGCAGCCTCCTGCTCGACCCCACGCCCACCACCGGCACGGACTCCAACGCGGTGGTGGCCCCCGGGACCACCTTCACCAGCGCCGCCGGCGGTGTGGCCGTGCGCACCACCGCGAACGCCGACGGGTCCGTCACCGCGCAGGTGTCCGTCGCGCCCGCCGGGCAGGACCACTGGCAGCCCCCCACCGCCTCCGTCACCGCCCGGCTCCAGGGCGAGGACCGCTACGGCACCGCCGCCGCGGTCTCCGGGGCGCTCGTGAAGACGCCGGTCAGCGGTCAGCGGGTCTTCGTCGCCTCCGGCTCCGCCTTCCCCGACGCCCTCGCCGCCGGCGCGGCCGCCGGGCGCGCCGGCTCCCCCACCCCCGTCCTCCTGGTCCCCGCCACCGGGGCGCTGCCCGACGCCGTGGCCACCGAGCTGCGCCGCCTGGCGCCGGCGCGGATCACCGTGGTCGGCGGCGCGAAGGCCGTGGACGACGGCGTGCTCGGCCAGCTGGGCGCCTACGCCGCCACCGTGGACCGGGTGCAGGGCGACGACCGCTACGCCACCTCCGCGGCGGTGGCCACCGCCACCGCCAAGGACACCGGCAGCACCGGCGGCACTGGCGGCGCGGTGTTCCTGGCCACCGGCCTGGACTTCCCCGACGCGCTGTCCGGCGCCTCGGCCGCGGCGCAGCTGGGCGGGTCCCTGCTGCTCACCGACCCGGGCTCGCTGTCCGGCCCCACGCTCGGCGCCCTGGACGCGCTGAGGCCGACGCGCGTCTACGTGCTCGGCGGGGGCATCTCCGGCACCGTGGTGAGCCAGGTCGCCTCGGCGGTGCCCGGCGCCGCGGTGAAGCGGCTCGCCGGCGCCGACCGGTACGAGACGGCGGCCCTCGTGGCCGACACGTCCTCTCCCCAGGGCGCGGGGAGGGTGGTGCTCGCCACGGGCGCGGCCTTCCCCGACGCCCTCACCGGCGGCCCGCTGGCGGCGTCGCTGCACGCGCCCCTGCTGCTGGTGCAGCCGACCTGCGCGCCGGGACCGGTGGTCGACGAGGTGAAGAAGCTCGGCGCCACCACCGCCACGGTGCTCGGCGGCCCGCAGTCGCTGTCCGACGGCGCCGCCTCCCTCGACCGCTGCTGACCCGGCTGCTGACCCGGCTGCCGGCCAGGGCGGACCAACAGCCCCGTAGGGTCGAGCGGTGAGCGCCCGGTGAGCATCGACGTCTCCAGCCTCACCCCCCTCGACTGGGCGCTGCTGGCCCTCGGCGGCCTCATCATCGGCTTCTCCAAGACGGCGTTCTCGGGCCTGGGCACCCTGGTCGCGGTGGTCTTCGCGCTGGTGCTCCCCACCCGCGCCTCGACCGGGGCGATCGTGCCGCTGCTCATCGTGGGCGACGTCATCGCCGTGTCCCTGTACCGCCGCCACGCCGACTGGAAGCTGCTGGTCAGGCTGCTGCCGTACCTCATCGGTGGGCTGCTGCTCGGCGTCGTCTTCCTCGACTCCGTGGACGACGGCGCCCTGCGCCGCTTCCTCGGGGTGCTGCTGCTCGTGCTGGCGGCGGTCCAGCTGCGCTCGCTGCTGCGTCCGGCCGCCCCGACCGAGGAGCCCGGGGTGGTCACGGCCCCCAGCGGCCCCGAGACCTGGGGGCCGCTGCGCCGCCGCACCACCGCCGCGCTCGCCGGTGGCGGCGCGGGCTTCGCCACCATGGTCGCCAACGCCGCCGGCCCGATCTCGTCGATGTACCTGCTGGTCATGCGCGTCAGCAAGATGGCGTTCGTCGGCACGGCCGCGTGGCTCTACGCCATCGTCAACGTCACCAAGGTGCCCTTCAGCGTGCAGCTGGGCTTCATCAACCCGCAGTCGCTGCTGCTGGACCTGCTGCTCGTGCCGGCGCTGCTGGTGGGCGCCTTCGTGGGCGTCAAGGTGCTGCGCCGGGTCCCCCAGCAGCTCTTCACCCACCTCACGCTGGTGCTGACCGCCGCCTCCGCCGTCGCCCTGCTCCTCCTCTGACCGCGCAGGACGACGACGCGGGCGTGTCGCTCCCCCGCGGGACGGCCCGGCTCGCGCACGATCGTCCCTGTGGAGTGCCCGCAGACGCCCCGGCCGCCCCGGTCGCGGCGGCGGCCCGCCGGTGCGGCGGCCGCGGTCGTCGTCGTCGGGGTCCTCGGGGTGGTGGGCGTGGGCGACGGACCCCCCGCGCAGGCGGTGCCCGTCTACGGGCAGGCGGTGCTCGGCGCGGGCTCGCTCACCGGCGCCGCGGGCGTGACCACCAGCGCCGACGGCAGCACCGTCTACGTGCTCGACGGCAGCACCATCAAGGCGTTCGGCACGTCCTCGGGCGGCTCGGTCCCCGCGCCCACCACCCTCACCGGGGTGAGCGGCCCGCAGGACCTCGCCCTCGGCGGCCCCGCCGGAGCGCCGGTGCTCTACATCGCCGACACGGGCAACCACCGCGTGGTCTCCCTGCCGGTGTCGGCGCTCGGCACCGGCTCACCCACCCTGACGCCCGTGGCGGGCACCTCCACGTCCGGGGCCCCCGTCCCAGGGCCGGCGACCAGCTCGCCGCTGACGGCCCCGCAGGGGGTCGCGTGGGACCCGGCGAGCAGCACCCTCTACATCGCCGACACCGGCAACAACCAGGTCGAGAAGGTGGTCGCGGGCACCCTCGCCGTGGTCGCCGGCACCGGGTCGTCCACCCCCGGCGCCCAGACCCCGGGCCTGGCCACGGCCTCGCGGCTCAACGCGCCCCGCGACGTCGCCACGGACCCCGCCGGCAACGTCTACATCGCCGACACCGGCAACGGCGCCGTCGAGGTGGTCAGCGGCACGCAGCTGACCACACTCACCACCGCCGCGTCTCCGCTGTCCGTGGCCACCGACGGCACCACGCTGTTCGTCGGCACGGGCACCTCCGTGGTGGCGGCGCCGGTGTCCGGCGGGGCGGCGTCGGCGGTGGCCACCGGGCTCACCGCGCCCGAGGGCCTGGCCGCCACCGCCACCGGCACGGCCGTCGTGGGCGACGCGGCCGGGTCGGCCTCCCGCGTGGTGGTGCTCTCCCCCACCGGCGTGGCGGCCGCCCCGCTCATCACGTCCGCGGCCCCCACCAGCGCCGCCAAGGGCGTCGCCCTGAGCCGCGCCTTCACGGCCAGCGGCTTCCCGCAGCCGACGTGGTCGATCGTCGGCACCCCGCCGGCGAGCATCACCGGGCTGGCGATCGGCACCACGTCGGGTCTGCTGACGGGCACGCCGACCGCCTCGGGGCCGGTGACCTTCACGGTGCGGGCCACCAACGCCCAGGGCCACGACGACCAGGTGGTGAGCCTCGCGGTGGGTTCGGTGCCCGCCACCATCTCCACCAAGCCCACCGCGACCGCGGGGCAGGGCGGCGCCACCGCCACCTGGACCGCCCCCACGGCGAGCACCGCCGCCGGCGAGGCCGTGACGGGCTACGTGGTCACGCCCACCTGCGGCGGCAGCGCCGGCGCGCCGCGCTCCGTGCCGGCCGGCGTGCTGTCCACCACCTTCTCGGGCCTCAAGGCGGGCGCCGCCTGCACGTTCACCGTGGCGGCCACCAACGCCTTCGGCACCGCGGCGCCGTCTCCGGCGTCCGCAGCGGTCACGCCGTACGGTGGCATCGCCGGCCCCGGGCCCGGGCTGACCCGGTACCAGGGCGGCAACCGGGTGCTCACCGCGGTGACCACGTCCCGGCAGCTGTTCCCGGACACCGGCAGCGCCCGCGCGGTGGTGGTGGCCAGCTCCACCAGCTACGCCGACTCCCTCGCCGGTGCCCGGCTGGCCGCGGCCGTGGGCGCCCCCCTGCTGCTCACCGACCCGCTGGCCCTCAACCCCGAGGTGGCCGCGGAGGTCGCCCGCGTGCTGGCGGTCCCGGCGGCCCCCAGCACGTCACCGGTGGCGCTGGCCGCCGCCGACGCCTCGGCCACCGCGGTGAAGCCGACCGCCACCGGCACCGTCTACCTGCTCGGCGGCACCACGGCCGTCTCGGCCGCCACGGAGACCGCGCTCCGGGCGGTGAGCACCAAGTACACCGTCACGCGGCTGTCCGGGGCGGACCGCTACGAGACCGCCGTGAAGATCGCCGCCCAGACCGCCGTCGACGACCCCGTGCCCGGCGCTCCGGTCTACGTGGCCAGCGGTGCGGACTACCCGGACGGGCTCGCGGTCGCGGCGCTCGCCTCCCGCACCGGCGGGGTGGTGCTCCTCACCCAGGGCTCCACCATGCCGGCGGCCACGCTCGGCTACCTGCAGACGTACGACCCGAACAGCGAGCTGCTCGTGGCCGTGGGCGGCCCGGCCGCGGCGGCCACCGCCGGGCACGGCGGGGACCGCGCGATCGTCGGGACCGACCGCTACGACACCGCGCGCCTGGTCGCGGCGCGGTTCACGGCCCAGCCCGGAGCGCCCCGCGTCGATGACGTGGGCCTGGCCACCGGCACCAACTGGCCGGACGCCCTGGCGGGGGCCGCGGCGATGGGCAACCTCCGCGGGCCGCTGCTGCTGACCCGGCCGGACTCCCTCTCACCAGCGGTGGCACCGGCGCTGCGGGCGCTGTCGACGGCGGGCAGGCCCACGTCGGCGCTGGTGTTCGGCGGTCCGTCGGTGGTGTCCCCGGGCGCCGCCGACGCCTTCGCCGCCGTCGTGGCCGGCTGACCCGCGGGTCAGCTCGCGGCGACGGGCTCCGCCAGGCGCGCCTGCAGCAGCGCCGAGGCGCTGCTCCACAGCTCGTGCGGCTGCTCCGACGGTGACCACTCCGCGTAGAGCAGCTCCGCGCCGTCGACGTCCAGCGCCCACAGGTAGCCGGCGCCGCGGTCCTCCACGGTGAGCACCAGCTCGGTGGTGCCGACGGTCCACCGGCACTGCAGGTCGCCGTCGGAGTCGACGCCCACCAGGGGCTCGGGGACGCCGTCGCGCTGGATGGAGGAGACGGCGCGGAAGAGGTGCCGCGGTCCGGCCAGGGCCGCGGGCGCGAGCTGCCGGTCGGGCACGGAGACCAGGGCGAGGAGCTGCTGCTCCACGCCCCGCAGTGCGTCGGTGCGCTGGGTCACCCCCTCTGCATCGGCAGCCCGGGCCGCGACCTCGAGCCCGGCGCGGGCGCGTGATCATCCGGTCGCGCCGGGTCACCCGCCCGGAGCAGTGCGGGCGTGTCGCCGCGCCGCGCCGCGCGCGCCCTGCTCCGGTTGGGCGGACCGGGTGCGGACGGGCCTCCCGGACCCCTAGCGTCTGCCGGGTCAGTCCCCCCGCTCGACGAGGAGCACCCGCGTGTCCCGGTCCGCCACCGCCCCCCGCACCACCAGCAGCAGCCCGCTCGCCGTCGCCGGAGCGGTGGTCTCCGTGGTCGGGACGCTCCTGCGCCTGGTGCTGCGCCGCCGCTGACCGCGCGGGCCGGCCGCTGCCCTCAGGACGACGACGACGAGGCCAGCAGCGGGATGGCCGGATGCGCCCCCTGCTCACCCGACTGCTGACCTGACTGCTGACCGGGCTGCTGACCGGCCGCGTGCGCGCGCCACAGGTCCACCACGGCGTCCGCCTCCAGCGCGGGGGCGAACAGCCACCCCTGCAGGTGGCCCACGCCAGCGCGGGCGCACGCGGCGCGCTGCTCGGCGGTCTCGACCCCCTCGGCCGTCACCTCGGCGCCGGCCTCGCGGACCAGCGCCACCACCGCGGCGAGGAGCCGCTCCGGGTCCGGTGCGGTGCGCGCCCGAAGAGCGCCGCTCCCGGGCAGCAGCGAGCGGTCCAGCTTCACCAGCCCGGTCGGCAGCTGGGCCAGGCGGCCCACGTCAGCGAACCCGCAGCCGAAGTCGTCCACGGCCAGGGTCGCGCCGGAGTCGGTCAGCGCCTGGAGCCGGTCGAGCACGCCGTCGTCGAGGTGGAGGCGGTCGTGCTCGAGCACCTCCAGCACCAGCCGGTCCGCTCCCGTCCCGGCGCAGGCGCAGGCGCGGGCGACCACGTCGAGCAGGTCCTGGCGCTCCACGCTGGACCGGCCCAGGTTGACGCCCACGCGGTGCACGCGGACACCGGCGGCGTCCCAGCGCAGCACCTGGTGCAGCGCCTCGTGGAGCACCAGCTCGTCGAGCGCGGCGCCCAGGCCGTGGGCCTCGGCCACCCCGATGAACCGGTCCGGCGGCACCAGGGCGCCGTCGGGCCGGCGCCAGCGGGCCAGGGCCTCCACGGCCAGCGGCTCGCCGTCCTCGGTGCGGACCACGGGCTGGTAGCGCACCAGCAGCTCTCCCGCCGACCGGCCGCCGGCCACCAGCTCGCGCAGGTCGGCCACGTCCCAGACGCCCCGCCGGGCCTCCCCCGCCCGTGCGGTGTGCGGTGCGGGTCGCTGGGGCACGGCGGTGTCCTCCCGGAGTGGTGCGGCGCCCCCGGTCGGGAGACGCGCGCTCGTGGTGGTTGCTTCGGCGGCTCAGGACAGCTCCTTGAGCATGATCACCCGACGGCGGCGGTCAGTCCCAGCGACGCCGTCAGCCCCGCCGGGGCCGTGCTGGCGGTGGCCGCGACGCCGGCGACAGCGCCGACCGTCCCGGCGACCCCCGCCGTCCCGGTCACCCCCGCCACCCCGGTGGCCCCTGCCACCCCGGTGACCCCCGCCACCCCGGCCACCCCGGGACTGGCGACGGAGGCGGTCGCCGCGGTGCCCGCGACCGGTGCGGACAGCGCCAGACCGGCGGTGGTGCCCGGCGCGCCGACGGGAGCGGTCGCGGCGGTGTCGGCGGTGCTCGCCGTGGCCGCCCGGTCCGCCGTGGCCGCCGTGGCCGCAGGGGTCCCCGTCGGGGCCGTCTCCGCGGTCGCCGCGGTGGGGGCGACCTCGGCGGTGGGAGCCGCCTCGGCGGTGGCGGCGGTGCCGCGGGCGGGGTCGCCGGGCTCGGCGTAGGCGGCTGCTGCCCCGGCGAGGGCCAGCAGCAGCGCAACGGGCACGACGACGGCGGTGTGCTTCACGGTGGGCTCCTCCCCGGCGCCGCGGACGCGGCGCGACCCCCACCCGTCGTCGCACCGGATCCCCGGGTGGAGGGCCGCGCCGCAGGACGTCATGGGCAGCGCGCGGGGAGCCTCACCCGGCCGGAGCAGCCTGCGGGGCCCCGGTCGTCGACCCGCCGCCGTGGGACCGCTCCAGGGAGGCCCCCTCGACGTCCACGTCGGGCAGCACCCTCGCGAGCCAGCGCGGCAGCCACCACGCGCTGGCCCCCAGCAGGTGCATCACCGCGGGGATGACGAGCAGCCGCACGAGGAAGGCGTCGGCGAGCACACCGAAGGCCAGCCCGAACCCGAACGACCTGATGATCACCGAGTCGGAGCCGATGAACCCGGCGAAGACCGAGATCATGATGATGGCCGCGGCGACCACCACCCGGCGCCCCGCCTTCACGCCCGCTGTGACGGCGGTGCGCGCGCCGGCACCGTGGGCGTACGCCTCGCGCATGCCGGACACGAGGAAGAGCTGGTAGTCCATCGCCAGCCCGAACATGATCCCGATGACGATCGTGGGCAGGAAGCTCAGCACCGGGCCGGGCGTCGTCACGCCGAACACCGACCCGAGCCAGCCCCACTGGTAGACCGCGGTGATGGCGCCGAGGGTGGCGAACAGCGACAGCACGAAGCCCAGCGTCGCCGTGAGCGGCACCAGCAGGGACCGGAAGACGACGACGAGGATGAGCAGCGACAGCCCCACCACGAGGCCGAGGTAGCCCGGGAGCGCGCCGGCCAGCTTCTCGGAGACGTCGATGTTGCCGCTGGCGACACCGGCCACCCCGTAGCCCTCGGGCAGGGCCCTGATGTCCTTGACGAGGGTCTCGGTCGCCTCAGCGGTGGGGCCGCTCGTCGGGACCACCTGGAACGCGAGCAGCCGCTGGTCGGCGGAGGCGCCGATCGGGGCGACGGCGGCGACGTCCGGCAGGCCCTTGAGCTGCTCGGCGATGCGCACCTGGTCGGCCAGCTGGTCGGTGCCCGTGACCGGCTGGGCCAGGTCGGCCACCACCAGCAGCGGACCGTTGACGCCCTCGCCGAAGGCGCGCTGGGTGAGCTCGAAGGCCTGGTACTGGGTGGAGTCCCTCGACTCCGAGGAGCCGTCCGGCAGCCCGAGGCGCAGCGACGCCGCGGGCACGGCCAGCACGCCGAGCACGGCCACACCGAGGACCACGGTGAGCACGGCGCGGCCGGTGCGCATCGGGCGCAGCGCCCCCTGGGCGGCAGCCTCGGCCGCGTCGTCGTCGTGGCGCTGCTGCTCCGCGGCGGCGTCGTGCCGGTCGTAGAACGCGCGCTCCTTCCGCCGCAGCACGCGAGCCCCCAGCAGGGAGAGCACGGCGGGGGTGAACGTCACGGCCATCGCCACCGCGACGAGCACGCAGAAGGCGCCGACGGTGCCCATCAGCCCCAGGAAGCCGATCCCGGTGACGTTGAGCGCGGCCAGGGCGATGACCACCGTCAGGCCCGCGAAGAGCACGGCGTTGCCCGCGGTCCCGGTGGCCAGGGCGATCGAGGGCCGCAGCTCCATCCCGTGCAGCAGCTGCCGGCGGTGGCGGTTGATGAGGAACAGGGAGTAGTCGATGCCGACCGCCAGGCCGAGCATCACGCCGAGGACGGGCGTCACGGAGATCATGTCGACGACGCCGGACAGCGACAGGGCCGCGGTGACCCCGACGCCCACGCCCACCACGGCGGAGACGATCGGCACCGCGGCGGCGATCGCGGTGCCGAGCACCACGAGCAGCGCCACAGCGGCGATGACCAGGCCCACCGCCTCACCGGGGCCGAGGACCTCGGGGACCTCCTGGACCAGCTCCTGGCTGAGGGCCACCTGCACGCCCGGCAGGTCCGCGCCCTGCAGCTGGGAGGCGACGGCCTCCTTGGTCTCGGGGGTGACCTGGTCCTGGGGCAGGGTGAACTGGACCACCCCGAGGGCGGTGCCACCGTCCTGCGAGACCTGTCGGACGCCCTCGGACACGGCGAGCAGGCGGCTGCCGAGGTCCGCCTGGCGGGCCTGCTCCTCCAGCTGCGCGCGGCCGGCGTCGACCTGGGCCTGCTGCTGGTCGAGGGCGGACAGCTGCGCCTGCACCCGCGCCGACTGCTGCGCGGCGGCCGGCAGCGCCTGCAGCTGGGCCCGGCCGGCGTCGAGCTGCGCCTGGCCGGCGTCGAGCTGGGCCCGGGCGGCCTGCAGCTGCTGCTGGCCCGACTGCAGCTGGGCCGCTCGCTGCTCGCGCTCAGCGGTGGTGGTGGAGGGGTCGACCACGCCCTTGACCCCGGGGGTCGACGCCACGCGCTGCAGGAGCTGGGAGACCTGCGCGCGCTGGGTCTCGGTGAGGGCGGCGCCGTCGGTGGCGTGGAACACCACCGTGCCGCTGCCGCCGCTGGCGGCGGGGAACTCCCGCTGCAGCTGCGCGGCGACCCTCGCCGTGGGCGTCCCGGGCAGGCTCACCGTCGACGACAGCGTGCCGCCCAGGGTGAGGTACCCCGTCACGCCCAGGGCGAGCAGCGCCAGCCAGGTGCCGATCACGGTGCGGGGTCGGCGCCCCGCCAGGGAGCCGAGCGCGTAGAGCCAGCGGGCCACGTCAGGAGCCTTCCGTCGGGTCGGTCGTCAGGTCGGTCGTCGGGTCGGTCCTCGGGTGGGCGCCGAGGCGGCCGAAGCCGTGGCGCACGGCGTCGAAGAGCAGCTCGAGCAGCTCCTCGAGGCGGCGGCGCCCCACGGGGTCGAGGGAGCCGGAGGTCTCCTCGAGCCAGGTGGTCGCCACCACCGCCATGCCGTTCATGACGGTGGTGGTGAGCAGCTGCACCTCGAGGGGCGTGAGGCCGGGGTGGCGCTGGCGCAGGCGCACGGCCGCCCCGGCGCCGAAGCGGTGCATCGCCTGCTGGCGCACCCGCTCGGCGGCGGCCTCGCGCCCCGGGGCCGACAGGGTGCGGCCCAGCCAGCTGAGCGCGGTGGCGACCTCGGGGGTGGTGAGCGTGGCCTGGAGGTCGTCCAGCGGGCTCGGCCCGGGGGCCGCCGCGCCCAGGTCCAGCTCGACGGCGGAGATGGCGCGCTCCAGCTCGGCCTCGACGCAGGCGACCACGGCGTCCTCGAGGTGGTCGAAGTGGTTGAAGACGGTCCGGCGGGAGACGTCGGCGCGCGCGGCGAGGTCGTCGGTGGTGAAGCCGGCGGCGCCGCGCTCGTCCACCAGCTCGCGCGCGGCGGCGACGATGGCCGCGCGGTGCCGCGCCTTCAGCGCGGCCCGGCGGTCGGGGGCGGCGAGGTCCACCACCCCATCATGCACTCAGTGCAACGTTGCGCTCGGTGCACCGGGTGTGGCGTCGGCGACACCGGCACCGCGCAGCAGGCTCGCGTCACCCCGCGCCAGCACGAGCTCGTCCAGCTGGTCGGCCGGCAGGGCCCGGCTCCACAGCCAGCCCTGGGCCAGGTCCGCGCCGGCGGCGCGCACAGCGGCCTCGTGCTCGGAGGTCTCCACGCCCTCCGCCGTGACCAGGGCGCCCACGGCGTGCCCGGCGCGGACCGCGAGCGCCAGCAGCTCCGCGGCACCCGGCTCGGAGGACACCACCAGCGACCTGTCGATCTTCAGAACATCGCAGGGGAGCCGCTTGAGCTGGCCCACCGAGGTGTAGCCGGTGCCGAAGTCGTCGATGGCCACCTGCACGCCGAGGTCGCGGATGGCCTGCAGGTGCTCCACGGACGGGCCCTGCTCCACGACGTCGGTCTCGGTGACCTCCACGACCAGGCGGCCGGGCGGGACGCCCGCGGCGGCCAGCGCCGCGGCGACGTCCTCGACCGAGGAGGGGGAGGCGAGGTGGCGCGGGGCGAGGTTGACGCCGATGATCGGCCCGTCGTCGCCCCGCGCCCGCGCCCAGGCCGCCTGCTGGGCGACAGCGGTGCGCAGCACCCACCGGCCGAGGTCGCACACGAGGTCGGAGCGCTCCGCCAGGGGCACGAAGACGTCCGGTACCAGCGGGCCCCGCTGCGGGTGGTCCCACCGCACCAGGGCCTCCAGGCCGTCGGCCGCGCCGCGTGCCAGGTCCACCACCGGCTGGTAGTGCAGCTGCAGCTGGTCGGCCGCCAGGGCGGCGCGCAGGTCTGCCTCGAGGGCGGCGCGCTCGGCCACCTCGCGGCGCAGCTCCTCACCGAACAGCACGGCCTGGCCGCGCCCTGCGGCCTTGGCGCGGTAGGCGGCGGTGTCCGCCTCGTGGAGCAGGGCGTCCGCGTCGGCCTGCCCGTCCGGGCTCCACGCGGCCCCGACGCTGGCGCCGACCGCCACCGCCCGCCCGTCGGCGGTCATGGGGGCCGACAGGTGCTGCACCAGCCGCCGGGCGAGCGCCATGACGTCGTCCTCGCCCTGCGCACTGGTCAGCACCACCACGAACTCGTCACCCCCCAGCCGCCCCACCACGTCGGTGGAGCGCACGCAGGAGGCGATCCGCCCGGCGACGGTGCGCAGCACCTCGTCGCCGGCGCGGTGCCCGTGGGTGTCGTTGACGCGCTTGAAGCCGTCCAGGTCCACGAAGAGCACCCCCGCCCCGCGGTGCTCCCGGCGGGCGGCGCGCAGGGCGGTGCCCAGGCGCGCCCGGCTGGTGGCGCGGTTGGCCAGGCCCGTCAGCGGGTCGTGCGCCGCCTGCCGCTCCAGGGTGCGGGTGAGGCCCTCGAGCGCCTGCACGGACCTGCCGGCGGCGCGGACGGCCTCGGCGGTCCGCGCCACCACCAGCACCGCCAGGAGCGCGCCCGCCACCACCACGGCCCAGACGAGCCAGCTGCTCGCCCACCCCTGGCCGCCGCCGGGTGCGGGCTCGGTGCGAGGCCGGAGGAGCAGCAGCGCGAGCACCGCCGAGGGCAGGCCCATCGCCGCGGTGAGGACCACCCCGGACGACAGGCCCATCGCCACGGGCTCCGCCTCCGCGTCGCCCTGGTCGGGGTCGGGGTGCAGGGCGGCGGACGCCCAGAGCAGGTTGCCGACGAGCGTGCCGGCCGCCAGCACGGAGGCGTAGGGGTTGTGGTTCCCCCACAGCAGCCAGGTGGCGTCGCAGGCGAGGACGACGACGACGGCGGCCGCCCCCAGGCGCGGTCCGGCGCTGCGCCACCGGGTGGCTGACAGGAGCACCACCGCCTGCGAGACCAGCACCACGTCACCGATGAGGTAGCTGACGCCCAGGGCGTGGTCGGCGGCGACCCGGTGCTGGCTGTCCAGGGCCGGCCCCACCACCGCCGCGCAGCAGAGCAGCGCCAGGGCCACGGCGGCGATGCCGCCCTCGAGCACCCGGGGGCGCCAGTGGCGCTCGCCGGCGTCGCGGGTCAGCAGCACGAGTCCCAGGGCCAGCGGGAGGTAACCGGCCAGGTAGAGGGGGGCCGCCGGGGGAGCCCCCGCCGACGTAGCCGAGCTGGAGGGCCAGGACGTGCAGGCCGTCTCCCGCCAGCCAGAGGGCGTAGGCGGTGGCCAGGCACCACCAGCCCGCGCCGCGACGTCCGCGGCGGCGGGCGCCGACCACCATCGCCGTCACGCCGAGCGCGCTCAGCGGCAGCTGGACGAGGGCGGACAGCGGACCCGCCAGCGCGAGCACCACCACGGCGCCGGCGACCCCCAGCGCCAGCGCCCCGCTCCAGTGCCGCCGCAACCGCGTCACGCGTGGATCATCGACACCCGGACCGCACCCCTTGACCGGCCTGGCGGTCAGGCGGTCAGGCGGTGTGGTCGACGGCCAGCTGCGGCGGCGGCCGCCGGAACCCGCGGGTCAGCACCGCGAGGTAGACCACCCCGGCCGCGGCCCACACCCCTCCGACCTCGAAGGTCAGCGAGGTCAGCTGGGTCCACAGCCACAGGGTCAGGCAGAAGCCGACGACCGGGACGACGGCGTAGAGCAGCAGGTCCCGCGGGGACCGGCGACCGCCGTCCACCACGTAGGTCTTGATGACCGTCAGGTTGACCAGGGAGAACGCCGCCAGCGCCCCGAAGCTGATGATGGAGGCGAGCGTCGCCAGGTCGATCGCCAGGGCCACCAGCGACAGCGCGCCCACCACCAGCGTGGCGCCCACCGGGGTGGCCCACCGCGCGGAGAGCACCCCGAAGACGCGGCGCGGGAGCACGCCGTCGCGGCCCATGGCGAAGAGGATCCGCGCCACGGAGACCTGGCTGGCGGTCGCGGAGGCCACGCAGCCGGCGATGTAGGCGGCCAGGAAGAAGCTGGCGAGGGCCTTCCCGCCGGCCTCGGTCATCACCTGCAGGCCCGCCGAGTCGGGGTCGGTGATGGAGCGCCAGTCCGGCAGCGCCGTCTGGGAGGCCCACGACAGCACGATGAAGATCACGCCGCCCAGGGCCGTGGTGGTGATGATGGCCGCCGGCACGGTGCGGCGGGGCTCCCTGGCCTCCTCGGACAGGGTGGAGATGGCGTCGAAGCCCAGGAAGGACAGCGCCAGCACGGCGGCGCCGGAGAAGACGGTGCCCCAGGAGAGCTCGCCGGAGACGAAGGGGGCGGTGAGCGAGGGGGCGTCGGCGGCGCCGGCCAGCTGCGCCACGACCACCGCCACGAAGACCACGGCGAACACCAGCTGCACGCCCACCAGCAGCACGTTCGCCTTGTCGACCACGGTGATGCCCACCACGGTGAGCGCGGTGACGAGCACCACGGCCACCACCACGACCAGCCACTGCGGCACCGCGGGGAACTGCGCGTTGATGTAGAGGCCGACGACGAGGTAGTTGATCATCGGCAGCAGGAGGTAGTCGAGCATGAGCACCCAGCCGGTGAGGAAGCCGGCCTTCGCGCCGAAGGCGCGCTGCACGAAGGTGTAGGCCGAGCCCGCCGACGGGTGGCTCCTGACGTTGAGCGCGTAGCTGACCGCCGTGAAGGCCATCACCACGGTGGTGACGACGTAGGCGGTGGCCAGGTGCCCGCTGGTCTGCTGGGTCACCAGCCCGTAGGTGGTGAAGACGGTGAGGGGCACCAGGTAGGCGAGCCCGAAGAGCACCAGCGACGGCGTGCCGAGCACCCGCCGCAGCGTCCCGTCGACGACGAGCCCGTGCTGCTGGGAGGGCTGCTGGGAGGGCTGCTGGGAGGGCTGCTGGGAAGGCTGCTGCGACGCCTGGCGCGGGTCCGCGCCGCTGCGGTCGACGGTGCTCACCGGGCCACCTCCGCCAGCGCGAGCCCGGCGGCGCGGGCGGCGGCCGCCACGGCCTCGGCCTGGTGGGGGCGCAGCGCCTGGTCGGGCAGGTCCTCGTACTCCTCGGCGAGGAAGTCGGTGACCTCCGTGCGCTCCCCCGACATCTCCTCGAGCACGGCCACGCCGCACAGCGGGGCGTAGACGGGGCTGTAGCCGCCCTCGTGCGTCATGATCACGCGCCCGTCGCAGAGGCGGTCGGCGGCGTCGAGCACGGCGCGGGCCATCCGCCGGAAGCCGGTGGTGGTGACCACCATGCCGCCGAGCGGGTCCAGGGCCGCGGGGTCGAACCCGGAGGCGACCACCACGAGGTCGGGCCGGTGGCGCTCCAGCGCCGGCAGCACCACCTGCTCGACGGCGTGCAGGTAGCCGTCGTTGCCGGTGCCCGCGGGCAGCGGCACGTTGATGGCGCTGCCCTCCCCCGCGCCGCGGCCGCGGTCGGTCAGGCGGCCGGTGCCCTTGGGGTAGAGCTGGTCCTGGTGGACGGAGATGGTGAGCACGTCGGGGTCCTCGGCGAAGACCTCCTCCGTGCCGTTGCCGTGGTGGACGTCCCAGTCCACCACCGCCACGCGCTCCACCCCGTGGTGGCGGCGCACGTGCTGGATGGCGATCGCGGCGTTCGCGAAGACGCAGAAGCCCATGCCGGTCTCGGGGCGGGCGTGGTGGCCGGGCGGGCGGACCAGCGCGTAGGCGTTGGTGGTGCGGCCGGTCACCACGGCCTTGGCGGCCTGCACGGCACCGCCCGCGGCGAGCAGGGCGATGTCCACGCCGCCGGGACCGAACGGGGAGGTGCCGTCACCGGCGTCACCGCCGCGCTCGGCGGCGCTGCCGGCACGGATGCGCTCGAGGTGCTCGCGGGTGTGGACGGCGAGGACGTCGTCCTCGGTGGCGAGCACGGCCCGGATCCTGTCGAGCCTGGCGGCGAGCCCGCTGACCTCCACCAGCGCGGCGAAGCGCGTCTTGGACTCGGCGGACTCCACGTGGTGGTGCGGCTGGACGAACCCGCCGGGCCGGGCGAACGCCGCGTGCGTGCCGGTGTCGTGCCAGCCGTAGAGCTCTTCCCAGACGTAGCCGGTGCGCATGGCCCTCCCCCGTCGCCCTCAGCCTCGGCGGCTGACGCTGGCCGTCGCGACGGGCACCGAGGACGGCGCCGTCGCGGGTGTCCCGGACACTAGGCGCCGCAGCAGGCGCCGACAAGGAGCGCGGCGCGGATCCGAGGCGGTGTCCCCACCACCCCGGGGGACGTCGGACCCGGTCCGGAGGGGCCGAAGGGCTCTGGCGGCTGGGCCGCACGGGTGTCACGACCGACACGGCCTCGCAGTGACGCTGCGCATTCCCTCAGATTCGCTGCGTGACCACATCCTCCTCACCTCGCCGCGGGACGCGGCGCGCGGCGCGCCGCCTCAGAGGCGCCGCACTCGCCGGCACGGCGCTCGCCACCGCCGTCGCGCTCGTGCCCGCCGCCCCCGCTCTGGCGGCCACCCCCGAGGCGGCCGGTGGTGGCTCCCCCACCACGGCTGCCGTCTCCGCGGGCCCCCTGGGGTCCGGCATCCTCACCTCCGTCCTCGGGACCCTGTGGGGCGACCGGCGGGCCGACGACCTGTCGCGCAACCCGCTGACCGGTCAGTACGACGCCCGGCGCGACCCGGGGTCGCTGTACTCGATCACCACGGCCATCGGGGCGCGCTCGGCGTGGCAGCAGACCGATGCCCGGGGGGCGGCCATCACGGGCAAGGGGGTCACCGTCGCCGTCGTCGACAGCGGGGTCGCTCCCGTGCGCGGCCTGAGCAGCAAGCTGGTGCAGGGCCCGGACCTGTCCATCGAGGCCAACAGCCCCACGCCGCTGTCCACGGACTCCTACGGGCACGGCACGCACATGGCCAGCATCATCGGCGCCTCGGACCCCGTGGCGACGAGCCGGGCCGGCAGCCCCTCGGTGCTGGACAGCAGCGCCCAGCTGGGCGTCGCCCCCGGCGCCGGGCTGCTCGCGCTCAAGCTCGCGACCACGGACGGCAGCACCGACGTCAGCCAGGTCATCGCCGGGCTCGACTGGGTGGTCGAGCACCGCGACGACAACGGCATGCACGTGCGGGTGGTCAACCTCTCCTTCGGCACCTCCGGGCTGCAGGACTACCAGGTCGACCCCCTGGCGGCGGCCGTGGAGCGGGCCTGGCACCGCGGCGTGGTGGTCGTCGTCTCCGCGGGCAACGAGGGCAAGGGCTCCGACGGGCTCACCAACCCCGCCATCGACCCGTACGTCATCGCCGTGGGGGCGACCAGCCCCAGCGCGTCGCCGGTGAGCACCGTCCTGACGGGGGCCTCGCAGGCCTGGAACGGCTGGTCGTCGCCCAGCTCGGCCTCCTTCTCCTCGCGCGGCACATCCTCCCGCCCCGTCGACCTCTCGGCCCCCGGGACCTCCGTGGTCGGCCTGCGGGACCCGGGCTCCTTCGTGGACACCGAGCACCCCGAGGGCCGCGTCGCCGCCGACTCCAGCTCGCGGCTGTTCCGCGGCAGCGGCACCTCCCAGGCGGCGGCCGTGGTCAGCGGCGCCGCGGCGCTGCTGCTCCAGGCCGACCCCAGCCTCACGCCCGACGCCGTGAAGGCGGTCCTCCAGGCCACGGCGGACCCGGTCTGGGGCGCCGACCGGCGCGACGTCGGGGCGGGCCAGGTGGACGTGGCCGCAGCGCTGCGCACCGTCAAGGCCGCTGCGAGCGGTGATGCGCGGGCCAAGGCCGTGCTGGCGGCCCGCCAGACCTTCCCCGAGGCCACCGGCCTGGGCAGCCTGGAGGCGGCGCGCGGCGACGCGCACCTGGCCGACCCGGTGACGGGTGAGGCGCTGACCGGCGAGGTCGACGTCCAGGGTCGCCCCTGGGACGGTCGGGTGTGGGCCGACGCCGCCGCCCGCGACGCGACGTGGTCGGGCGGTCTGTGGCTCGGCGAGCGCTGGAGCGGCGACGGCTGGGCCACCACCGCGGGCTGGGAGCGCGCTCGCTGGAGCGACGCCGCCTGGCAGCGGGCCCGCTGGTCGGCCGCCGGGTGGGACAGCGCCCGCTGGAGCAGGGCCCGCTGGAGCAGCGCCAGCTACGACAGCGCGCGCTGGTCCTGACCGAGCACCTCGCTCGGGAGACACCGCAGACCTCAAGTCCCCCTGTCCTTCCCCCGAAGGACAGGGGGACTCGAGCGCTCCCGGAGGTGCGTGGTGGAGGTGAGCGGTACCGCGGCGCGGCTGCGCAGCTGGGCCTCCGGTCCCGGGGCCCCGACCCTCGCCCTCACCGCGGCCATCCTCGCGTGCGGCGTCGTCGCCGCCGGCCAGCTGCCCGCCCACCCCCTGCTGCCCGTCCCCCCGCTCGGAGGCTGGGCCGGGCTCGCCGTCCTCGCCGTGGCGCTCGTCGCCGCCGAGCTGGCGCAGGCCCACGTCGAGGTGCGCCACGAGGCGTACAGCTTCTCCCTGACCGGCGTGCCGCTGCTCCTGGGCGTGCTGTTCTGCCCGCCGGCGGTGCTGGTGGCGGTGCGCGTGGCCTGCGCGGCCGTCGCCTTCGGCATCCAGCGGGTCAGCCCCGCCAAGTCCGCCTTCAACCTGGCCGCCTACCTGCTGGACGTCTCCCTGGTCCTGCTGCTGGCCGGGCTGCTGTCCGGACCGCGGGAGGCCCTGGACCTGCACCTCGCGCTGACCGCCTACGCCGCGATGGCGGTGGTCGACCTGCTCATGACGTGCCTCGTCCTGCTCGTGATCCGCATCAACAGCGGACCGCTGGAGGTGGGCGACGTGGTCGGCTCGGTCGTGCCAGCGGTCGTGTTCGTGGTCATCAACGCCGCGGTCGGCCTCCTCGTGGCGCTGCTGGCGGGCGGTGGCGCCCTGGGCCTGGTGCTCCTGGCCGTCTTCGTGGTGGTCGTGGTGGTCACCTACCGGCTGCACCTGGTGCTGCGCCGCCGGCACGCCTCGCTGCAGCTGGTCAAGGACTTCGTGGACCTCGGAGCGCGCACCGCCGCCCAGGGAGGCCCGCTGGCCGAGGTGCTGCTCGACCGCGCGCGGACCGACCTGAGGGCCGAGAGGGCCGTGGTCCTGCTGCCGTCGCAGGACGGCGAGCAGGGCTGGACGGCGCTGGCGCGCTCCACCGAGGGAGGGCTCGAACCGGCGCCGCCGCGCACGGGGCGCCGGGCGTCGGACACCCTCCTCGCGGAGGTGGCCGCCAGCGGTCAGGGCCGCCTGGTGGGGGCGCGCACGCGGGACCGGGGACACCAGCAGTGGCTGGCGGCGCACGGGCTCCGCGACGCGATCACCTGCCCGCTGGAGGTGGAGGGCCGCCGCGGCGTGCTCGTCGTGGCCGACCGCACCGGGGACACGGCGACCTTCGGTCGCGACGACCTGGCGCTGCTCCAGACCCTCACCGGGCACGTCGAGGTCGCCCTGCGCAGCGCGTGGCTGGTGGACCGGCTGCGCCACGACTCCCGCCACGACGCGCTGACCGGGTTGCCCAACCTCCCCGGCCTGGCCGAGCTGGCCGCTCCGCTGCTCGCCACCGGGCCCGCGCCGGCGGTGGTGGTGCTGGCCCTGGAGAGGGCCTCGGAGGTGAAGGCCGTGCTGGGCCACCGCAGCGGTGACGAGCTGCTGGTGCTGGTGGCGCGCCGCCTGGAGCTGGCGCTGCCGGGCGCGCTCGTCGGTCGCCTCGGCGGAGACGAGTTCGCCGTGGTGCTCGTCCCCCAGGACGGAGCACCCGCGCTCCCCGCCGCACTGGCCGCTGCCGAGCGCATCGAGAGGGTCCTCGACGCGCCGGTGCAGCTGACATCTGCGTCGGTGTCCACCTCGGCCAGCCTCGGCCTGGCCGTCGCGCAGCCCGGTGACGAGCTCGAGGACGCGCTGCGGCGGGCCGACACCGCACGGACGAACGGCGGTGGCGCCGGGGGCGGCACGGGTGCCGTGGTCTACACCTCGTCGATGGACGAGGGCCGCGCGGAGCGCGTGGAGCTGCTGTCCGACCTGCACCGCGCCCTCGACACCGACCAGCTGATGCTCCACTACCAGCCCAAGCTGGACCTCGCCTCCGGCCTCGTGACCGGTGTGGAGGCGCTGGTGCGCTGGGACCACCCGCGCCTGGGGCGGCTGAGCCCCGACAGGTTCGTGCCGCTGGCCGAGTCGACGGGGCTCGTGGAGCCCTTCACGCACCACCTGCTGGGCGTGGCCCTGCGGCAGCTGCGCTCCTGGCAGGACAACGGGGTGGACGTCTCGGTGGCGGTCAACCTCTCGGCCCGGAACGTGGCGAACCCCGCGCTGCCCGACCTCGTGGCGGCGGCGCTGGCCCGGGCCGGCGTGCCGGCCACCCGGCTCACGCTGGAGCTCACCGAGTCGGTGGTCATGGGAGACCACGCCCGCACCGTGCCGGTGCTGGGGCGCCTGTCGGCCCTCGGGGTGACCCTCTCGCTCGACGACTTCGGCACCGGCTACTCCTCGCTCTCCTACCTCCAGCGGCTCCCGGTCCAGGAGCTGAAGATCGACAGGAGCTTCGTGCGGGGCCTGGAGTCCACCGCCAGCGCGCAGGACTCCGCTGTCGCCGCGGCGCTCATCCGCAGCATCACCGCGCTGAAGGACGCCCTCGGGCTGCGCGTGGTGGCCGAGGGCGTCGAGGACGCCTTCGTGCTCGAGCGCGTCCGAGAGCTCGGCTGCGACCTCGTGCAGGGGTTCCACGTCGCGCGTCCCGCCGCCGCGGACCAGCTGGACGCAGCCACCACGCGCCTGCGGACCACCCCGGACGTCGTCGGCGGCTGAGCGGCACCCGACCGGCCGCCCACGACCCCGGGAACGGCCCACCCCACAGGATCCTGCGGGGCGTCGTCGCACCTCAGCAGGGGGTGAGGGCCGCTGCCGCCGGGCCGACCACGGTCGGTCCCCCGAGGACGACGACGCGCTGGGCGCGCAGGCGGCTGATCTCCGCCAGCGTCGCCGCCGGCACGCAGTCCTTGGTGGTGAGCAGCAGCGGGACTCCGCTGGGCCCGGCCACGGCCGCTCCGGCCAGGCCGTCCGGGAAGCTGGTGCCGCTGGCGAGCATGACCGCGGACACGGTGTCCTCGCCGTCGGCGGCCCGGGTGGACGGGCTGCCCTGCGCGTGCACCTGGGCGCTGGCCCGGGCGGCGGTCTCGTACCGGTCGGCCCCGTAGGTGCGGGTCACGGACGTGCCGGGCAGGAGCGCCTTGAGCTGGCCGACCACGGCGTCGGAGACGGTGCCGGGGCCGCCGAGCACCACCACGCTGCTGGGCGCGAGGGTCTTGACGTCCGCCGCCAGGGAGGTGGGCAGGCGCGCCGGGTCGGTGAGCACCAGCGCCCCGCCCACGGCCCCGGCGGCCGCGCCGCCGCCGAGGGCGTCGGCGAAGCCCGTCCCGGACGCCACGTACAGCGGCTTGCCGGGGTCGGCGAGCACGCTGGCGGCGTAGCCGGCGGTGTCGTACCGGTCGTTGCCGTCGAAGCGCTCCACCTGGGCGAGGTCGCTGAGCTGGGCGCTGATGCGGTCGCTGACGGACCGGTCACCGCCGAGCACGTAGACTTGCTCCACCTTGAGGCGCTGCAGCTCGGTGCGCACGGCGCCGGGCAGCTGCCCGTCAGCGGGCACCAGCAGCAGCGGCGCGCCGTACTGGGCGGCCAGGGCGCTGGCGGCCAGAGCGTCGGGCCAGCTGGCGGCCGAGGCGACGAAGGCGGCGTACGCGCCCTCGCCGTCGGAGAAGACGGCCTGGCTGACGGCGATGGCGGTGCCGATGCGGTCGTCCCCGGCCAGGCGCCGGACCTCGGGCGCCCCGGACGACGCGCTGGCGCTGGCCGACGGGCTCGCAGTGGCCGACGGGCTGGCGGTCGCCACGGTGTCCGCACTGGCAGCGCCGGCCGTGCACAGGGTGCCCAGCAGCGTGGTGGCGAACAGGCCAGCGGCCATCGCCGCTGCCCTCGAGCCGGTGGTGCGCACAGCCAGTCCCCCCAGACGTGACCACGGGTGTGGTCGGTGTCCCGACGACCGTGGCACACCGGCGGCCCCGGACCGCGGCGCCACGCCGCAGCGGCACTTGCGGCGATCTCCCGTGGTCTGACGCGTCGCGGCGCTACGTTGCGGTGTGTCGTGGCCCAGCAGCGCAGGGCGGGTCGCCGTCCTGGTCCCGTGCTTCAACGAGGCGGCAGCGGTCGGTGCGGTCGTCGACGGCCTGCGCGCCGCGCTCCCGGACGCCACCGTCGTCGTCTACGACAACGCCAGCACCGACGGGACGGCCGCGGTGGCCGCGGCCCGCGGAGCGGTGGTGCGCCGCGAGCCCGCGCCCGGCAAGGGCAACGTGGTGCGCCGGGCCTTCGCCGACGTCGACGCGGACGTGTACGTGCTCGTCGACGGCGACGACACCTACGACGCCAGCGCCGTCGCCGACCTCGTCGAGGTGCTCCTGTCCGGCCCGTACGACCACGTCGTCGGAGCCCGCCGCGCCAGCACGGGCACCGCGTACCGCTTCGGGCACGCGGCCGGCAACCGCGCGCTCAACCGCCTGGTGGGGCTGGTCTTCGACACGGACACCACCGACATGCTCAGCGGCTACCGCGTGATGTCCCGGCGCTTCGTCAAGACGTTCCCGGCGCGCAGCCGCGGCTTCGAGGTGGAGACCGAGCTGACCGTGCACGCCTCGGTGCTGCGGGTGCCGCAGGTGGAGGTGCCGGTGGGCTTCCAGGACCGCCCCGCGGGCAGCGAGAGCAAGCTGCGCACGGTCCGCGACGGGCTGCGGATCCTGGGCTGGGTGGTCCGCCTGGCCCACGCGGAGCGGCCGCTGGCCCTCCACGCGCCGCTCGCCGCGGCCGTGGTGGCGGTGGCGCTGCTCCTGGGCTCCCCGCTGGCGGCGGCGGTGCTGGGTGGGATCGCGGCGGCCTCGGGGCTGGTGCTGGACGGCGTGCGCCGGGGCCGGCAGGAGGCGCTGCGGCTGGCCTACCTGCAGCTGCCCGTGCCGGGTGGTCCCAGCCGGGCCGGGAGCGCCGGCGCCCCGCTGGTCCGCGAGGCGGTGGCCGGCACCCGGCCGCGGCCTCGCGTGCCCGCGGGCACCTGATGTCCGCGCCCGACCCGGCGCCCCCGCTGTCCCCGGCCGGTCCAGCCGGTCCAGCCGGCCCCCGGCGCGACCGGCGCGAGCACGAGCGGACGCCCTCCCGCGCCCGCGCCCCCGCCCGGGCCGGCGCTCCCCCGCACCGCGGTCCGCGCCAGGTCGAGGTGCTGGGCACGGCCACCCGCTTCGCCGTGGAGTGGGCCGTGGCGCTGGTGCTCCTGCAGCTGGTGCTGCTGGCCGGGCTCATCGTCGCGCAGGCCGTGCCGAACGCGCCGATCGTCGACAGGCTCGCGCAGGCCGTCTCGGACGGCGACTACGGCCCCTCCTACGTCTCGGACGGCATGGGCGGGCGCGCCGACAGGTTCACCGAGTGCGTGGAGCTCGGCTACGGCGTGAGCTCCCCGGACGACCCCCGCAGCCTGTGGTTCCGCGCCACCGGCGGGCCGCGCCTGGAGTCGTGCGACGCGGGTGCCACGCAGGTCAGGGCGCTCGCCGCCGGTGCGCAGGTGCTGCCGCCGGCCACCTACTACCGCTACTGGAACGGGTACGCCCTCCTCACCCGCCCGGTCCTCGCGACCCTCGGCGTGCCCGGTGTCCGCATGGTCTCGGGCGCGCTGCTGGCCGCCGCGGGCATCGCGGCGTGGGCGGCGCTGCGCCGCCGCGCGGGCCCCGCCGCGGCGTGCGCGCTGGTCCTCCCGGTGGCGGTCTCCACCAACGCCCTCGCGATGCCCGCGCTGGCGTTCACGCACGCGCTGGCCCTGGCCGCCATCGCCGCCGGGGTGGCGCTGACCGCCGCGGCCACCGGGTCGGTGCGGCTGCGCGGCTGGCGGGGGGCCGCCGTCGGGGCGGGCGGGGCGGGGGCGCTGCTCGCCTACACCGACCTGCTCACCACCCCCGCGATGTCCTGGAGCCTGTGCGCGGCGGCGGCCGGCGCGGTCACGTGGGGCGCCGTCACGTGGGGCGCGGACACCTGGGGCGCGGACACCTGGGGCGCCGCCCCCCGCCCCCGGGCGCTGCGACCGGTCCTGCTGTCCGTGCTCGCCGCTGGCGCCGCCTGGCCGGTGGCCTACGGCGTCACGTGGGCGTGCAGGTGGCTCATCGCCGCCGCCGTGCAGGGTCCCGGCGTGTTCACCGCCATCCGCGACAAGTCCGCCGAGCGCCTCGACGGCGCCAGCCAGGTGGTGGACCCATCCTTCGGCGCGCCGACGGCCGCCAACGTCACGCGGTGGCTCGACACCGCCCCCACGGCGCAGCCGCTGCTCGTGGCCGCCGCGGTCGTCGTCGTGGTGTCCCTGGTGGTGGCAGCCCGCCGCGGCGGAGCCGAGCGGCTGCTGCTGGCGGCGGTGCTCGCGGCCCCGGCGCTGCTGGTGCCGGCCTGGTACGAGGTGCTGAGCAACCACTCCCAGGTGCACGCGTTCTTCACCTACCGCAGCGTCCCGGCGGCCGTGGGGATCGTCGTGGCGGCGTGCGTGCTGTCCGCTCGGAGCGGCTCCTCGCGCCGGGTGGTCTCCCCGGAGCGCTCACCGATGTGAACAGTGCGTGACGCCGGGCGGGTCCGGGAACAACCTCGGTGCTCCCTGGGCTCTGGCTGGGTGGCAGCAGCACGGGTCCCCCGCGCACGCCACCGCTCTCCCCCGGTTCTGGAGGACCACGATGACGCTGCGCGAGGAGCGCTCCGCGCCCGCCGCCACCCCCACCTCGGCCAGCACGACGACGACGGCGAGCGCGCCCCCCACCCAGCGCAGCCTGCTCGGCACGGTGCTGGTGCTGGGGGCGTTCGTGGCGATCGGCCCGCTGACCATCGACATGTACCTGCCGGCGCTGCCGACCATCACCAGCCAGCTGCAGACCACCGAGGCGGCCGTGCAGCTGACGCTGACCGGCACGCTCGTGGGCCTGGCGCTGGGCCAGCTGGTGCTGGGCCCGCTGTCCGACGCGCTCGGGCGCCGGGGCCCGCTGCTCGCGGGGACCGCACTGCACGTGCTGAGCTCGGTGCTCATCCTCGTCGCGCCCGACATCACCACCCTCGGCGTGCTGCGCGTGCTGCAGGGCGTCGGCACGTCGGCCGGCGCCGTCATCGCGCTGGCCGTGGTGCGCGACAGCCTCTCCGGGCGGGCCGCGGCCACCATGCTGTCGCGGCTGTTCCTCGTCATCGGGGCGGCGCCCGTGCTCGCCCCCACCCTCGGCGGGCTGGTGCTGGGCGTCACGTCCTGGCGCGGGGTCTTCGCCGTGCTGGCCGTGTACGGCGTCGCGCTGCTGGTGCTGGGGTCGCTGGCGCTGCGGGAGACGCTGCCGCGCGAGCGGCGGCAGCCGCTGCGCGTGCGCTCGACGGTCGCCACCTTCGGCTCGCTCCTGCGCGACCGCACCTACCTCGGGCTGGTGGCGGTGGCCGGCCTGACCATGGCGAGCCTGTTCAGCTACGTCTCGGGCGCCTCGTTCGTCTACCAGGAGCAGTTCGGGCTCGACCAGCAGCAGTTCGCGTTCCTCTTCGGCGCCGGCGCGGTCTGGCTCATCGGCGCCACGCAGCTGAACCCGCTGCTGCTGCGCCGCCTCGAGCCCGCGCAGATCCTCCTGGGCGGCAGCGTCGCGGCGGTGGTCGCCGCCGCCGTCCTGGTCGTGCTGGCCACCTCGGGCCTCGGGGGGATCTGGGGCGTGGCGCTGCCGCTGTGGGCGGTGCTGTTCGCCGGAGGCCTGGCGCTGCCCAACGCCCCGGCGCTGGCGCTCTCGCGCCACGGCGAGGCCGCCGGCTCCGCGGCGGCGCTGCTGGGTGCGGTGCAGTTCGGCGTCGGCGCCCTGGTCTCACCGCTGGTGGGGATCCTGGGGAACGACGCGACCGCCATGTCCGTGGTGATCCTCGGCGCCGCCCTCGCCGCCGCCACCGTGCTGGTGGTCGTGGTCCGCCCGTGGCGGCTGGGCCCGGTGGACGTCGAGCCTGGAGCCGGCGCCCACTGAGGCTCGCCCGGAGCCGTCGGACCCCCGCCGGGCCTTCGCCGGGTCCCGGCTCAGCCCGCGCCGGGGGCCTGCGCGTCGGCCGGCCGCCGGCGCGTCTCGCGCACGCGGCTGGCCAGCGTGGTGCCCAGGGTGGTGCCGGCGGCCAGGCCCACGCCGACCATCGCGGCCCCCAGGAGCAGCCCCCCGCCGGTGCCGGGCGGGGCGCCGCTGATCATCGCGAACAGCCCCTGGTAGATGGTCAGACCCGGCAGCAGCGGCACGATCGCGCACGTGGCGGTGACCGCCGCGGGCACGCGCGTGCGCTCGGCCAGCGACTCCGCGCCGAAGCCGACCAGCAGCGCCGCCACCGCCGCACCGACGGCGGGCGCGGCGCCGGCTCCGACCAGCAGGGCCGAGACCGCGTACCCCAGCGCCCCCCACGCGGCCACCTGCGCGGCGGCCCGCGGCCCCGCGAACGACGACGCCGCCCACGCCCCCGAGGCCACGCCCGCCGCCACCACCTGCACCGCCAGCGGCCACGGGGTCTGGGAGGTGTCGGCGATGACCAGCTGCACGCCCAGCCGGTCGGCCACGTCCAGCACGCCGCCGATGCCCACCACCAGCCCGAGCGTCAGCACCAGCACCTCGAGCAGGCGGCCGCTGGCCGTGACGAGGAAGCCGTTGATGGCGTCGTCGGCGGCGCCCACCAGCGAGAGCCCGGCCAGCAGCGCGATGATCCCCGAGGCCACCACCAGCGACGGCGGCAGCGCTGACAGCGCCACCGGCAGGCCGGGCACCGCCAGCAGCGCCACCGCCACCGTGGTGGCCATCGCCGCGCCCGCGGCCTGCAGGAAGAACGACGGCAGGCCCCACCCGCCCAGGCGCCGCAGCACCAGGTCGATGACGGCCGTCACGGTGGCGGAGAGCAGCACCACCGGCGGTCCGCCGCCCAGCAGCACGGCCACCCCGGCGGCCATGGTGCCCAGCGCCGCCGTGACGAGGGCGGGGCGGTACCGGTGCGGCGCCTCGAGCACCTCGTCGAGGCTGGCGTGCACGCGCTCCAGCCGCTGCTGCACCGCCTCGCGGACCGCGGGGTCGTCCAGGGCGTCGGCCAGCTCGGGGGTGCCCGGGTCGGTCTGCACGTCGTGGGCCAGCGCGGTGAGCCGGCTGAGGCGGTGGTAGTCGGCCGCGCGGGTCTGCACCACGCGCAGCACGCTGACGGTGCCCGCGTCGGGACCGTCGTGCGCCACGAGGATGGCGGTGAAGGTGACGTCCACCTGGCAGGGCACCCCGAACGCGGCGCAGGTGCGCTGGATGACGTCCACGGAGGCCGCCGCCGTGGCACCGAGGGAGAGCACCGCCTCCCCGAACCGGACGGCCACCTCCAGCACCTCGCGCACCTGGCGCTCGGCGAGGCGGGCGCGCTGGGCGCGCCGCCCGACGGGACTGGCGGGGGCGCTGCCGCTCAGGCGCTCGTCGAGGGCCGCCAGCAGCTGCCGGCGGCGCCCGGGTGAGACCGCGGACGTCAGCTTCGGGGAGGCCCGGGCGTGGCGCGGCGGTCGGGGCGGTCGGGGGTCGGGCACCGGCTGGACCGTAGCGCCGCCCTCGTCCCCCGGCAGGGCGGGCGTCAGCGGGCGCCTTCGGCGGTGGAGGTGCTCGACGCCGCGGGCGCGAAGTCCCGCCAGAAGTACTGCATGCGGCTGAACAGACGCTTCTGGCCGGTGCGGTCCACCTGGAAGCAGCGGGCCACGCCGCCCGTCAGCGCGTCGTGGTCGTCGTGCCACAGCCAGCCGTAGCGGCGCGGGTGCGCCCCCGTGCAGTCCCCCCACCCGAAGGCCGAGGCCATCCCCTGGTCGCTGACGGCGGCGGTGACGCGCACCCGCGGGTCGTCGATGGCCGTGGCGCCCAGCTGCGGGCCCAGGTGCAGGTCCGTGCTGGACAGCGCGTCCGCCACCGCGCGGTGGTCCGGGTGGGGGTAGGCGAAGCCGGAGGCCGTGACCTCCTCGTAGTAGGCGCCCACCACGCCGCGGCTCGGAAGCGCCGGAACGCCCAGCCTGGTGCGGTTGTCCCGCACGGACTCCACCGCCCACACCACCTCGTCAGGGGTGACGTCGCGGTCGCCGAGGTCGAACACCACCAGCGCGCCGTGGCCGCCGTCGTCGGTCCACACGTGCGCGCTGCGGTCGCGGCTGGCGCAGACGCCGGGGGTCGCGTCGACCCGGCACACCGGGGTGCTGCGCGCGCCGACCAGGCGGGAGACCTCACCGCGGTCGGTGAAGCGCGACGGCACCGAGGGGTCCGAGGCGGCCATGTCCGTGAAGAACCCGCGCCAGCTGTCCATGCGCGCCGCCTCGCACGAGGGGGTCCACTTCCCCTGGGGCAGCGGGACCGGCGCGGGCTCCTCGCCGCGGTCGTAGCCGGGCAGGTCCGGGTCGCAGTTGCTCGACTCCTCCCCGTGCGTGAGCAGCACGAACACCTTGAACAGGTCCGGGGTCTGCTCCACCTGCGACCACACCTCGAACTCGTCGTCCGGGTGCGGCAGCACCGCGTAGAGCACGCCCGTCACACCGGCGGCGGCCTGGGGCCCGACCGCCGTGGCCGTCGGCGACGAGGACGACGCCGACGGCGCCCCGCCGGTCGCCGCCGCGCTCCCGGAGGAGGAGACCGCCGACGACGACGGCGAGGAGGGGCTGGGCGTCGAGTCGGAGGTCGGGGCGGACGCCGGGGCGGTCGCGCCACCGGTCGTCGCCGCCGAGGTGGGGACCTGCGCCGCGGCGGGGGTCTGGGCTGCAGCAGGCGTCTGGGCTGCAGCAGGGGTCTGGGCGGTGGCGGGACTCCGCTGGGCGCCAGACGCCCCAGAAGCGCCAGACGTGCTTGCCGCCGTGCTCGCAGCCGCGGGGGACGCCACCGCGAGGAGGGCGAGCACGGCCGCCGACAGCACGCCGGCGCTCCGGAGCGGGGCACCTCGACGCACACCATGATCGTGCAGGACCGGTCGCTCGGATCCGGGGAGGCGCGCCGGGACGATCCGGACTTCTCGGGTCGCCGACGGGCAGGGGTCAGCGACGAGCGAGCGCCCCGGCGGTGCGCTCGTCCTCGCCCAGCGGTGGACCGCCCGGCGGGTCGCCGAGGACCAGCTGGCGCGCCCTCGCCCGTGCTGCCTGCCGCACGGACCGCCGGGGGTTGACCAGCCACCGCCGCAGGGTGTCCACCGTGGCGGGCGGTCTCACCTGGGGCACCCCGTCCACCACGCGCACCTGCCACACCCCCATCCCCACCTGGAGGTGGTGGCGCGGGCAGAGCAGCACGCCGTTGTCGAGGTCGGTGGGGCCTCCGGCCTGCCACTCGACCACGTGGTGGGCCTCCAGCCACGCGAGCTTCGCGTCGCAGCCCGGGACCGCGCACCCGCCGTCGCGCGCGAAGAGCGCCCGCCGCTGCGGCGGGGTGAAGCACCGCACCGACCGGCCCAGGGCCACCACGGTGGCCTCGGCGCCCTCCGCGGAGAGCAGCACGGCCTGCAGCACGCCCCTCGACAGCACCGTCCGCATCACCGCGGTGGGCAGCGGCCCGGTCTGCTCGCACACGGCCCGCCCGGCGCCCTCCAGCTCGCGCAGCTGGTCGGCGGTCACGGTCACCACCACCCGCGGCGGCTCCCCGCCCCGGGTGGACGTCGGGTCAGACGCGCTCAGCGCGATGAGCCCGAGGGCGTCGGCGCGGCGCTGGGAGGCCGTGCGCCCGTCGCGCACGGTCCTCGTCAGCTGCGGCTGGGCGTCCCGCGCCCCGGGCTCGCCGTCGGCGCCGGTGTCGGTGGTGCCGGCGGTACCGGCGGTGTCGGCGTCGGCCTCCGGGGCGATCTCGGCCTCGACGGTGGGGGCGGGCCTGCTGAAGTGGTCGATCGCGGCGATGAACTGCGCGCCGTTGAGGGGGTCGAGGGTGCCGCGCACCGACACCCAGCCGTCGTCGTGCACGGTGTGGTCGAGACCGCGCTTCTCCAGCGCGTCGGGGTCGAAGTCGCCGTCGGCGCGCTTCGGGTCCAGCACGTCGCGCAGCTCGCGGCACAGCACCACGGCCTGCTCGTAGGTGAGGCCCGGGAGGTCCTGCGCGAGGGTGCGGTCCAGCTCGGCCCCGCACTCGCGGCGGACCGCGCGCGGCAGCGCGCGGAGCAGGCGCGCGGCCAGGTCGAAGACGTCGGTGGAGATGCGACCGTCGGCGTGCAGCGCGGTGACCTCCGGCAGGGGCGGCTGCTGCACGTCACCGGCCCCGGTGGCCCGGGAGACCAGCTCCAGGCGCTTGGCGGCGGCCGGGTCGAACCCGGCCGACCCGGTGAGCAGCCCCACGGGGCTGGCCGCGCCCACCTCGTCGAGGTCGGCGCGGTCGAACGACGCCACGAGGTGCAGGACGGCGGAGTCCACCAGGCGCCCCAGCACCACGGCCTCGTGCAGCGCCCCGGCCCGGTCTGCGGGCGGGAGCGACCCGACCCAGCCGCACGCCTCGACCACCTCGCGCAGGGCCGCCTGCGCGTCCGCGAGCGCGGCGCCGAGGCGTCCGCTCGCGGGGGTGGTCGAGGTCATGCCGCTGACGCTAGGGGGCACCACCGACAGTCGAACTGGCGTGCAGAGCCGCTGCACAGAGGCATGATCCGCGCAAGTCGACGTCCACCCGTCCGGACCAGCGAGACCGCGCGGAACCCGTCACCACCCCAGGAGGACGACGACGGCGGTCACGCCGCCCAGCGCCGCCAGACCGACGCGCGCGAGCAGCACCGCCGCAGGGGGCAGCGGCGCCAGGCGGGTGGCGAAGCAGGCCTCGCACCGGCACTCGGGCCACCGCGCCGGACCGTCCGCGGGGCCCCGGTGCAGCGCCCGGCCGGCGGGGCCGGTCACCACCAGCCCCTCGCGTCCACGTCGGCCGAGGCCAGCGCGAGCGCCTGGGGGGAGCTCGGCCCGGCCGGGGCCTGCGAGCCGGGCTGGGCGGGGTCGTCGTCGTGCGCGTCGTCCACCCCTGGATCGTCGGGTGCGGCGGGACGCCGCGTCAGAGGTCGTGACGGCTTCCGGACGGGCGGACCGGGCTCTCCGGACGCCTCCCAGACGCTCGCGCGGACGACACGGACCTCCTCCACCCGAAGGGGAGACGCGAACCGGTTCGGCCCTGGTACATCTGTGGTGCACCAGCTGCCGACCGGTGCCTCGGGGGAGGGCGAGGCGGCGGGTGCGCTGTTCCGGCGGGCCGGTGGAGAAGTCGGCGTCCCGCTGGAGGACAGGTGGCGCGCCTCGCGAGCGCCGGCCCTCCCAGGCCACGGCCCGACCTCGTCGGGCGGTGCGCACGGCGGGCCTGCCCGCGCGCCCGCACCGCCGAGGAGGTCCACCGTGCTGTCCGCCCCCGCCCACGCCGAGCTGGCCGCCCTGGCCGCCCACGGCCCCGAGGTCCTCCGCGCCCGCGCCGCGCTGGAGCTGACGCGCGCCTGCCGGGACCCGGAGGCCTTCGCCTGGTGGTGGGCCTGGCTGGCGTCGACCTCCCCGCAGCTGGCGGCCCCGCTGGTCGGCGAGCTCCCCCCGGGCCTCGTGGTCCCGCTGGAGGCGGTTCCCACGGCCGTCGACGCGCTGACCGGCTCGGACCGCGAGCAGGCCCGTGCCTGGGAGGGCGTGCGGGGTGAGGTGCTGCGCCGCCTGGACCCGCGGGACCAGGGCACCTGCGACGTGGCGACCCTCGTGGCCTGCTCCCCCGACACCCACCCCGGCGTGCTGGCGGCGGCGCTGGCGCTGCTGGCGGAGGCGGGGCACCCGAGCCGCTCGGCGCTGCTGCGCGCGGCGGAGGCGGCGCTGCGGCGCGCGGACACGGGGACGGGGACGGCGGGAGGGGCCCCGGACCCGGACGCCGTCCTCGCCGCCGCCACGCTGCTCGCCGAGCTCGCCCCGGCCACCGAGGACCACCAGCGCCAGCTGGCGGACCGCTGCGCCCGCCTGGTGGAGCGGTGCTCTCCCCCGGTCAGGACCGGTGTGCGTGACGACGTCCGCGCCCAGGCGCCCTGGGACCGGCGGGGCGACTGGGTGGGCGCGGTGCTCGCGTGCCTGCGCGCCTGACCCTGCGGGGTCCTGGGGTCAGCGCGGGGTGAGGGCGGAGCGGACGCTGTCGCGCAGCCGCCCGGTGGGGCCACCGGCGGGGACGATGACCAGCGCGCCCCCTGACGCGGCCGCCGCGGCGGCGCCGCAGAGCGCGTCGGCGTACGACTCCCCGCTGGCCAGCCAGACGGTGGCCGGTGCCGGTCCGGCCTCGAGCACGGCGGCGGCGGTCTCGTACCGGCTGGCGCCGGAGACGCGGTCCACCGCCCCACCGGTCACCGCCGCCACCTGGCGCAGCACGGCGTCCGAGACGGCCGCGGGGCCGCCGAGGACGACGACGCGCGCCGGCCGCCACTGACCCAGCTGCTCCGCCGTCGCTGCGGGCAGCACGGCAGGGGTGGTGAGCAGCAGCGGAGACCCGCTGCGCCCGGCGGCGCCGGAGGCGGACAGGGCGTCGGGGAAGGCCTCCCCCGAGGCGAGGTAGACGGTCCCCGGCGCGGTGCCCGCAGCGGTGCCCGCAGACCCGCCCGACGACGCTCCCGCGGCCGCGAGGGCGTCCAGGGCCACCGCGCGGGCGGTGGCGTACCGGTCGTCGCCGGAGGCCCTCACCACGGAGGCGCCGGTGGCCTGGCGGACCTGGTCGAGCACGGCGTCGCTGATGGCCGCCGGTCCGCCCGTGGCGGTGACGGTGTCCGGGTGCAGCCGCGCCAGCTCGGCGAGCACGGGCGCGGGCACGGCGTCGGGCCGGGTGAGCAGCACCGGGGCGGCGCTGCCCGCGGCGGCGGCGGCCGCACCGAGCGCGTCGGCGAAGGCGGTGCCGGTGGCGAGGTAGGCGTGGTGGGCGCCGTCGGGGAAGGCGCGGGCGGAGACCAGGGCGCTGGTGCTGTAGCTGTCGCCGCCGGCGATGCGCTCCGAGGACCGGCCCGCGGCGAGAGCGGCCAGCGCGGCGTCGCTGATGAGCGCCTGCCCCCCGATGGCCACCACGGCGCCGCTGCCGGCGGCCACCGGCGGGTCGCTCAGCGTCGTCGCCGTCGACGCCCTCACGAGGCGGTCGGTGGTGCCGGCGGTGGGGCTCGCCACGCGCGAGGCCCCCGCGGTGAGGGCGGCGGCCACCTGCTCCGGGGTGAGCGAGGGGTGGGCTCCCAGCAGCACCGCGGCGGCACCGGCGGTGATCGGGGAGGACAGGGAGGTGCCGCTGGTCACCACGGCGGAGGTGTCGCTGTCGGAGCCCGCGCTGACGATGGAGGCGCCCGGGGCCAGCAGGTCCACGCACGAGCCGCGGTTGGAGAAGCCGGCCAGGGAGTCGCTCGCGGTGCTCGCACCCACGGTGATGACGGACGGCTCGCGGGCGGGGCTGCTGCCGCACGCGTCGGCGCCCTCGTTGCCGGCCGCCACCACCACGGTGATGCCGTCGGCGACGGCGGCGCGCAGCGCGCGGTCCAGCGCGTCCGAGGGCGGGCCGCCATAACTGACGTTGAGGACCGCGGGCGTGCCGGCGCGGTGGTCGTCCACGGCCCACGCGACGGCGGCGATGAGGGAGCTGCTGCGGGCCGTTCCCGCGCACCCGCTGACGCGCAGCGGCACGAGCGTGGCCTGCTGGGCCGCGCCGACCAGCCGCCCGGCCAGCACGCCGGCCACCGACGTGCCGTGGCCGTTGCAGTCGGAGGTGCTGCCGCTGCCGGAGAAGTCGACCCCGGTGCGCACCCGGCCGGTGAACGCGGCGTGGCTGGCGCGCAGGCCGGTGTCCACCACGTAGGCGGTCACGCCGGCTCCCCCGCCGCCGGGGGCGTACTGCCCGTCGAGCGGCAGCGAGGCCTGGTCGATGCGGTCCAGGTGCCAGGGCACCGGACCGGTGGACCCCGTGGTCGTCGCGGTCGGGGAGAAGAGGTCACCGGCGGGCGCGAACGCGTCGGCGGTGGGGGTGAAGACCGCGTCGGGCTCCACCGCGGCGGTGGAGAGACGCTCCAGCCGCGCGGCGCTGGCCCCGGTGGCCCGCACCACCACGCTGCCGGTCTCGTCGTGGACGGCGAGCACGTCGCCCTCGCGGTCGGCGGCGGCCGCCGCGCCCGCGAGGTCGGCGGGGTCGGCCACGCTGACCACGTAGGTCTGCAGCGGCGCCGGGTCGGCCCACGCGGCGCTCGGCCCGGCCAGGGCGAGCAGCGCCACCGCGGCGGTGGTGGCCTGGAGCGTCCGTCGTCGACCCACACCGCGTCATCGACCCGACCGCCCCCGGCCAGCACCCCCCGGCGGCGCGCGCCACCCGACCAGACCAGCCCCACCTCCGTGATCATGGGCGTTGCGCGCACACCCCACCGTGATCATGGGCGTTGCGCACACCCGGGCTGGGGTCAGCCCTTGGCGGCCGCGCCGAACGCCGCCATCACCGACGCCGGCACCGCTGCCTCCCCTCCGAACACCACCGTGCTGCTGGGCCGGCTGCTCGGGATCGCCGCGAGCGCCTTGACCACGTTCGGGTCCAGCTGGTCCCCGTGGTTGAGCAGCAGCGGGCCCACCAGCGTGCCCATCGCGGTGGAGCCGACCAGCGCGTCCGGCCAGGTGGTGCCGGTGGCCAGGCCCACCACGTCGGTGCGGGCACCGGCGGCGGCGTCGAGCGCCACGAAGCGCTCGGCCACCCTGCGCGCCGTCTCGTACCTGTCGCTGCCCACCACTGCGGCCGCCGCGGCCGTGCGCCCGGCGTCACCGCCGAGGCTGGCCGCCGCCAGCGCCGCCGCTCCGCCCACGGGGACGGTCCGGGCGCCCGTCGGGTCCATCTGCTGCAGCAGCGTCCGGGTCACGGGCGGCAGCACGCCGTCCTTCGACAGCACGATGAGCCCGCCGGTGCGCCGCGCCAGCGACACCACCACCAGCGCGTCCGGGTAGTCGGCTCCGGTCACGAGGTAGATCGGGCCGGTCGCCGTCGTCGTCATCTCGTCGGACAGGCGCTGCGCCAGCTTGGTGGCCGTCTCGAAGCGGTCCACCCCGCCCACCCGCTCGGTGCGCCCGGGCGCGATCTTCTCCAGCGCGGAGAACACCGACGGCGAGATGGCGTCCTCCCGGCCGGTCACCACGATCGAGCCGCCGGCCGCCAGCGAGCGGCGCACCTCGGCCTCGACGGCCGGGTCGAGCTTGCTGCCCGGCGTCAGCAGCAGCGAGCCGCCCTTCTCGGCGGCGTAGCGGGCGCCTCCGGCGGAGTCGGCGTAGGAGCTCGCCGAGGAGATGACCACCACGGGCACCGACCCGGCCTTCGGGAACAGCTGCTGCGAGGTGTCCACCGAGGTGGCCACGCGGTCGTTGCCGGAGAAGCGGTGCGCCCCCGGGTCGGGCACCACGGCGTTGCCGGGCACCTTGGGCCGGGTGGACGACGACGACGAGCGCGGCGTGAAGACCGGGTCCGGCGCTGGCGCGCTCGACGGGCTGCCCGTCGACGACGAGGGCTGCGGCGAGGGAGCCGCTGCGCACGCGGGGGTTCCCGTGGCAGGAACGAGGTCGCTGCGGCGTCGGTACTCCCCCGGCAGAGCGGGAGCGGCCAGGTCCATGACGGCTCCGGTGTCGCCGTCGCCCACCACGAGCGTGCCCCAGCGACCGGCCACCGCCGCGGGTCTCTTCGGGGCGCCAGTCACCGGCGCCCACGCGAGCTGCGACGCCGACGAGTCCGCCTCGACCACGGAGGACGTCGCGGCGTCGACGGCGACGAGGCGGTCGACGGGCCACTCCAGGGACAGCGCGAGGGAGACCGGCGCCATGAGTTCCGGGTCGTCCGTCGAGACCGCCACCAGCGACGACGGCCCGCCGAGGTCACCCGGCACGATCCGGTAGACCTGGTGGTTGCCCGGGTCTGCGAGGAAGAGGTCGCCGTCGGTGTCGACGGTCAGCGCGGTGGGTGTCGCCAGCGATGCGGCTCGTCCGAGCACGGCGACGCCCTGCTGCGGCCGCGTCCCCTCGGCGGGTGCACAGCCCGGTCCTGCCACCACGGAGAGCTGCCCGGGGACGCTGGCAGGGGTGGGCTGCTCCTCGTCGACCTCCACCAGGCGGGCCGCGGCGAAGCTCCACTGCGTGGCGACGTCGGAGACGTCCACGCCCAGCACCTCCCTGGCCTCGCTGTCGGCGATGTAGAGCCGGTCACCGGTGAGGCTCACCGCCAGGCCGCTGGGTGAGCGCAGGGGGGAGGACGTCGCCGGCCCTCCCTCGACCGGCGTCCCCTGCTGGCCGTTCCCCGCCACGACCACTGCTGCGGCGGAGTCCGCCTTCACCATGAACACCAGGTGGGCCTGCGGGTCGGCGATGAAGACGTCTCCACCGGCGTCAGTGGCCAGCGCCGTCGGGCGGAGCATCGCCGGGGTCGCTGTCGCGCCGGGATCGCACCACGCGAGCCCGTCGGCGGGCGCGACTCCGGCTGCCACGACGCACGTGGTCTCCCCGTCGTTGCGGAGCACGCGGCGCCGGTCGGGCTGCGAGACCCACCGCACGTCGCGGCCTGCGCGGTGGTCGACGTCGTAGGCCACACCACCGACGAGACCCGGCAGGACCGTCGAGGTACCGGTCGTGCTCGGCTTCGCAGGGCGTGCCGGAGCGGACGTCGGACCGAGGGGCGGGGGGTTGAGGAAGAAGAACGGCAGCTGCGGGACCAGCGGCAGCGGAACGGAGTCGCCCACCAGCGACGTCGCGGGGGTCTGCACGTCCGACGCGCTCTGGGCGCCCGCTCCGCACGCGCTCAGCAGCGGGATCGCCAGGGCCGTGGCGAGCGCGAGGGCGCGCGTGGTGGTGGTCCGGCCGGCGGTGGTGCGCACGAGGCCTGCTCTCGTCGGGTGGTGCTCCGTCGTGGGGGTGCCCACCGCGAGCGCTCCAGCGGTGGACGCTGCCGCGAGGGCCAGGTCTTCGACGGTAGGCAGGCGGCGCGCCGCGGTGCGGGAGGCGCGCGGGAGCCTCCAGGACGGGAGACGGGCAGAACGTCGCAGGTCAGAGGCGTATGAGGTGTGTGGTGTCCGTGTGGCACGAGGGGGTTGCGGGACGCGACCCGCCCTGACGACGAGCGTCAAGTGAGCCGGGACAGCCGCCGCGCCGGCGCACAGCGAGAGCGCCCCACCCGGCTCACCGGGCGGGGCGCTCCCTTCGTCACCGGGGCTGGGGGACGCCCGGGACGCTCTGGTGCCGCCGTGACTTCGCCGTCAGGCCGCCGGCACTGGGGCCGGTGCCTGCTTCTCCGCGGGGCGGACGGCGGGGCGGCGCCGCACGGCGATGACTCGCTGCAGGATGACGAACGCCAGCAGGACGGAGCCGATGGCCACGCGGGTCCACCACGACTCCAGGCCCTCCCGCGAGTTGAGCACCTGGATCAGGCCGTACACGAGCACCCCGGCCCCGGTGCCGAGCACGTACCCGTAGCCGCCCGTGAGCAGGGTGCCGCCGATGACCACCGCGGCGATGGCGTCCAGCTCCATGCCCACGCCGGTGAGGTTGTAGCCGGACTTGGTGTAGAGGGCGAACAGGAGGCCCGCCACACCGGCGCAGGTGCCGCTGATGACGTACACCCACACCCGCGTGCGGTCCGCCCGCAGACCCATGAGGTTGACGGCGTTGCCGCGGTCGGCGGCACCCAGGCCGTACACGGTGCGCCCGAAGCGGGTGTGGTGGAGCACCAGGTAGGCGAGCGCCAGCACCCCGAGTGCGATGAGGATGCTCGCGTTGATGCGCCACGACGTCCGGCCCTCCCCGAAGCGGAGGCTCCACGAGGCCAGCGCCGAGAAGGTCGGGTCGTCGATGGGCAGCGAGCGGGTCCCGATCACCGTGGCGGCACCGCGAGCGAGGAACAGCACCGCGAGGCTGGCGATGAAGGGTTGGACGTCGAAGAACTGCACCAGCACGCCGATGATCGCGCCGCACGTGGTGCCGACGAGGACGCCCACGACGAGCACCACGGGTGCGGGCCAGCCGGCGATGAACAGCTGCGCCACGACCAGCCCGACGAGCGCCACCACGGCTCCCACCGACAGGTCGATGCCCCCGGCGAGGATGACGAAGGTCATCCCCACCGCCAGCACCAGCAGGAACGAGTTGTCGATGAGCAGGTTGGAGAGCAGCTTCATGGAGATGAAGCCCTGGCGGGGTGTGCTGTAGCGGGCCTGGCCGACCGCGAGCAGCGCGACCAGGGTGACGAGCGTCCCGGCGACGGGCAGGTACCGCGCATCGAGCCGGCGGAGCCTCACGCTCCCACCTCCTTGACGTTCGAGGACGGCCGCGAGACGGGCTGGGCGGCCGGCTGCGCGGCCGAGGCCGCTTCCGGCCGGCGCGGGCCGCTGCTCGCGGTGCGCCTGCTGGCCAGCCAGCCGCGGGCGCGGGGGGAGGCGGCGATGCACAGGGCGATGAGCACCGCGGCCTTGAAGAGGTTGGTGGTGGTCGACGGCAGCTGGAAGATGATCACTGCTCGCTCGATGGTGGTGAGCAGCAGCGCCCCCACCACCAGGCCGGAGAGGTAGAACCTGCCGCCGTCCAGCTTGGTGCCGCCCAGCACCACCACCACGATGGCGTTGAGCTCGAAGAACAGGCCGATGTTGTTCGCGTCCGCCGCCATCGTGGGGGCGCCGTAGATGATCCCGGCGAGGGCGGCCAGCACCCCGGCCAGCACGTAGACGGTCCAGGTGGTGCTGCGGGCGCGCACGCCGGACAGCCGCGCGGACTCGCGGTTGACGCCGATGGCCTCGAGCAGCACGCCGAGCGCGCTGCGCCGGACCACCAGCGCCACGAGCGCGAAGACCACGGCGCCGATGACCACCGCCTGCGGGAGCCCGAGCACCGACCCGGCGCCGAGCGCCTTGAACGGCGGGCTGGTCACCGTGGTGATCTGGCCCTTGGTGATGAGCATGGCGATGCCGCGCCCCGCCACCATGAGGATCATGGTGGCGATGAACGGCTGCACTCCCAGCAGCGTCACCAGGGCGCCGTTGAAGGCGCCCACGGCCACGCCGAGCACCAGGCCCAGGACCACCGCGGTGGCCACCGTGGCGGGAGCGCTCGGGTCGGCGGCGCGGTCGAGGTAGGTGAGGGACACGGCCAGGGAGATGGCCATGACCGCCCCGACGGACAGGTCGATGCCCCCGGTGGCGATCACCAGGCACATGCCGAGGGCCAGCAGCAGCGGCGTCACGGCGTTGCGCAGCAGGTCGATCGGCTGTCCGACCAGGGCGCCGTCGCGGACCGTGACGTCGAGGAAGCCGGGGCTGGCGACGGCGCAGGCGACCAGCAGCACCACCAGCGCCGCCGTCGGCCAGAACAGGGTGTGGCCGGCGACGCGCCGGGCCCAGCCGACGGTCCCACCGGGGGTGGCGCTGGTGGCGCTCATGCCGCGCCCTCCTTCGGGGTCTGCGCGGACGAGTCCGGGCCTCGGTCTGGCTCGGAGGTCGGCTCTGCGGCGATGGTCGCGAGCACGGTGTCGGTGGTGACCTGGTCCCCGTTGACCACCTCGGCCACCTTCACGCGGTCGCGCATCACGACGATCCGCTGGGACAGGCGCAGCACCTCCTCGAGCTCGGAGGAGATGAACACCACCGACATCCCCTGCTGCGCCAGCTCGACCACCAGCTTCTGGATCTCCGCCTTGGCACCCACGTCGATGCCGCGGGTGGGCTCGTCGAGGATCAGCAGGCGGGGGTCGGTGGCCAGCCAGCGCGCCAGGAGCACCTTCTGCTGGTTGCCGCCGGACAGGTTCTTGATGAGGGCGTTCGGGTTCTTGGGGTTGATGTTCAGCGCGGTCATGTACCGCGCGACGATCTCGTCGAGCTCCTTGGCCGGGATGGGCCGCCAGGCCCCGCGGCGCGCCTGCAGCGCGAGCGCGATGTTCTCGCGCACGGTCAGGTCCCCGACGATGCCCTCCTTCTTGCGGTCCTCGGTCGAGTAGGCCAGACCCTTCTGGAGGGCGGCCAGCGGTGTGGCCAGCCGCACGGGGGCGCCGTCCACCTCCAGGCGCCCGGCGTCCGGGCGGTCGGCGCCGCTGACCAGGCGGGCGGCTTCGGTGCGTCCCGAGCCGAGGAGGCCTGCGAAGCCGAGGATCTCGCCCGGGTACAGGTCGAGGTCGAAGGGCTGCACCGAGCCGGCGCGACCGAGGGCACTGGCAGCCACCAGGGGCTGCGCCCCGGGCGGGTGCAGGGAGATCGCGGCCCGGGCGGTCTCCTCCACCCCGGCGAGCTCCTCACCCGAGCGTCCGATCATGAGTGAGATGAGCTCGCGGCGCGGGAGGTCGCGGGTGAGGCGCTCCTCCACCAGCCGGCCGTTGCGCAGCACCGTCATGCGGTCGGAGATCGCGTAGACCTGGTCCATGAAGTGGGAGACGAACAGCACCGCGACACCGGAGTCGCGCAGCTGGCGCACCACGCGGAAGAGCTCCTCCACCTCGGCCCGGTCCAGGCTGGACGTCGGCTCGTCGAGGATGAGGACCTTGGCGTCCACCACCATGGCGCGGGCGATGGCCACGAGCTGCTGGACGGCGATGGTGTGCGACTCGAGCAGGGACCGCGGGTCGATGTCCAGGTTGAGCCGGGCGAGCTGCTCGCGGGCGGCGCGACGGGTGGCGCGCCAGTCGACGAAGGGGCCTCGGCGGACCTCGTGCCCGAGCATGACGTTCTCGGCCACGGAGAGGTTCGCGCAGAGGTTGACCTCCTGGTAGACGGTCGAGATGCCTGCGGCCTGGGCAGCACCGGGGTCCTTGAGCTGGATCGCCTCGCCGTCCAGCAGCACCTGCCCCGCGTCGATGGAGTAGACGCCGGTGAGGGCCTTGATGAGGGTCGACTTGCCGGCGCCGTTCTCCCCCATCAGCGCGTGCACCTCCCCGGGGAAGAGGCGCAGGTCCACACCGTCCAGGGCGCGCACGCCCGGGAACTCGATGGTGATGCCACGCATCTGGACGACGGGGACGGCGGGGTCTGCGGTGGGTCTCGGGGTGGCTGGTTGCGCCATGGTGGGGCCTTCCGTGGGGTCCCGGGACGGCGCCGCGGTGTCCGCGGCGCCGTCCCGGGGGGAACGGGGGTCGGTGCCTGCCCGTCAGTAGGGGCGGGCGTCGACCTGGGCCTGGGTGATGGTCTGGTCGAACGTCGTCTCCTCGACGACGGTCTCCTTGGGCACGCTGTCCCCGGCGTGGACCTTCTTGATGAGCTCGGCGAGCTGGTCGCCGAAGGCCGGGTTGCACTCCACGACGTAGTTGAACTTCTTGTCGACGAGCGCCTTCAGGCCGTCGCGGACGGCGTCCACGGAGACGATCTGGATGTCCGTGCCGGGCTTCTTGCCCGCGGCCTCGATCGCCTCGACGGCGCCCAGGCCCATGTCGTCGTTGTGGGTGAAGATCATGGTCATGTCGGGGTAGGCCTGGAGGGCGGCCTCGGTGGCGGTCCGGCCCTCGGCGCGGGTGAAGTTGCCGCTGGCCTTGCCGATCACCTGGCTGCCGACGACGCCGTCGAAGCCCTCCTCGCGGTCCACCTGGGCGCCGGAGCCGAGCGTGCCCTGCAGCTCGAAGATCTTGGCCTGGGGAGCGTTCTGCTTGACCCACTCCCCCGCCTTGGTGCCCTCCGCCTTGAAGTCGGAGCCGATGTGGGTGACGTAGGGGTCGGAGACCTTCGTGTCGACGGTGCGGTCCACGAGCACCACGGGGATGCCGGCGTCCTTGATCTCCTTCAGCACGTCGTCCCAGCCCGTCTCCACCACGGGCGAGAAGGCGATGACGTCGACGTCCTGGGCGACGAAGTCGCGCAGGGCCTTGATCTGGTTCTCCTGCTTCTGCTGGGCGTCGACGAAGGTGAGGTCGAAGCCCTTGTCCTTGCTGAGGTTGGCCTTGACCGACTCGGTGTTCGCGGTGCGCCATCCGCTCTCGGCGCCCAGCTGGGAGTAGCCGACGCGGATGGTGCCGCTGCCTCCGGAACCGGAGCTCGCGCCGTCCGCGGACCCGCTGCCGGCGTCAGCGCTGCCGCCGCAGGCGGCCAGGGATGCGGTCAGACCGCCAGCGGCGATCGCAGCGATGAAGGTGCGCCTGGATGCGTGGAACACTTGACTCCTCCTCGAGTGCGTCCATCGCCCGCCACGTGCGCTTGCCGTGCTGTCGTGGTCGGGCGCTCAGTGCTCGGTGGAGCGGTCCGCAGGGCGTTGCAGCGCCCTGCGGGCCGGCCACTCCTCATCTCCGAGGAGGGGCCCACCCTCACCGATGTGGTGGCGACGCACCGCTGTCTGCCAGGCGGCTGTCGCTCCCTCGGTTCGAGTGTGAGCGTTAACACGCTGAGAGGACAATGGAGATCCGGTCACGGATCGATAACGCTCTGACGGGCCCTCAGGCCCGCGGCACGCCCGTGCTGCTCCGGACCACCAGCTCGGGCTGCAGGCGCACCGGGCTCACGGGCGGCACCTCGCGGCCGCCGCCGGCGCGGTGGCGCTCGACCATCTCCAGCACCACCTGCAGCGCCGTGCGCCCCAGCTCGGAGAACTCCTGGCGCACCGTGGTCAACGGCGGCAAGAAGAACGCACTCTCCGGCACGTCATCAAAACCCACCACGCTCACCTCCCCCGGCACACTGCGACCGCGCTCGGTCAGCGCCCGCACCACCCCCAACGCCGAAGGGTCGTTCGCCGCGAACACCGCCGTCACCTCCGGCACCCGCGCCAACAGCTCCCCCGCCCGAAACCCCGCATCCGCCGACCACGCACCCTCCAGCACCGGCGGCACCTCCCGCCCCGCGCCCTCCAGCACCTCCCGCCAGCCCTGCTCGCGCTGGTCGGCCTCGTACCAGCCCCGCGGCCCCCGCACGTGCCAGACCGTCTCGTGCCCCAGGTCCAGCAGGTGCTGCACCGCCAACCGAGCACCGGCGCGCTGGTCGACGGCCACCACCGGCTCGTCGCGCCCCTCGCTGCTCACCACGGGCAGCAGCGGCACCGGTGCTCGCGCCGACGCCAGGGCCTCGAACCCCTGGCGCACCGGCGCGACCACCACCACGCCCGCCACGTACTGGTCCACCAACCGCGAGAGCCCGTGCTGCACGGAGTCGACGTCGAAGTCGACCACGTGCTCCACCGCCAGGTGGACCCCGGCGTTCGCGGCGGCCAGGCCCAGCGCGGCGGTGACCGACGCCGGCCCGTACAGCGCCGAGCTCGGCGTCAGCACGCCGATGAGCCCACCGTGACCGGTGGCCAGCGCCCGCGCCGCGGGGTTGCGCCGGTACCCGAGCTCGTCGATGGCCACGAGGACCCGCTGCCGCGTGCCCGGCGCCACCCTGGGCGCCTCGTTGAGCACGCGCGAGACGGTCTGGATCGACACACCCGCCCGCACGGCCACGTCGGTGATCGAGGGCGGTCGGCCGGACGGGGCCTGACCAGGTGCGAGAGCGCTCACGCAGCCATCGTGGCGGCACGGGTGGGGCTGCGTCCAGGGGCGCCCTCGACCGGTGGTGCGGCGTCGCGGGCACCCCCTGGACGCGGCGGGGCGCCGCACCCGGCCGGTCGGCCGGGTGCGGCGCCCCGGGGCACGTCAGGACACGACGCGGAAGGTGGCGTCAGCTCGCTCCTGGGCGGTGCTGATGGGGTCCACCTTCAGCTCCAGGGCGTAGTGGCGCAGGTACCGGTCGGGGAAGTTGGCCGACCGGTAGGAGGTGGCCGAGCTGTCGCTCAGGCCCGCCACCGGGGTGAACGACGCATCGCCCTTGAACGCGCTGGACCCGTCGTTGCGCTGCAGCTCCACCGAGAACGCGTAGTGCCGCAGGAAGTAGCCCGGGTAGTTCACCGACTCGAACGAGACGTTGCCCGAGACGCCGTCCAGGCCCGTGCGGATCCGGAACTGGGCGTCCTCAGCCGGTGAGACGTTCGCTGCGACCCGACCCTTGAAGTTCGCGTGTCGCACGTAGCCGCCGTTGACGTTGACTGCGGCGAGGCGGTTGATCGGCGCGCTGTAGGCCGCCAGCACGCGGCTCTCCTCGGCAGCGGTGAGGTTCATGATCGAACCGTGCCGCTTGAGGTTGCTGCCCAGGCTGTAGTCCGAGGCAGCGTGCTTGCGGTAGCTCGAGGTGTCGCTGAGGTTGGTCGTGGTGGCAGGGGTGTAGCCCCCGCCCGTGGCGTACTGGTCGAGCCACAGGTTCCACTCGGCCTTGCCGTTGACCTGCGCGAACATGGGCCCCTCGACCACGGTGGCCCCGGAGGTGCCGCCGTTGGTGAAGCCCGAGCGCACCAGGTTCCCCAGGTTGGTCCAGGAGCCCAGGACGCTGTTGCCGCCCTCGATGACGATCTCGCGGCCCAGGCAGCTGGCCCGGTAGTACCGGAACCCGCCCGGGCTGCTGGGCGCCTCGATGATCTGCGTGTCGATGACCTCCTGGCCCGACGGCGGCACCAGGTAGGGCCGCGAGGCGCTCACGGTGCGGAAGTCGGTGGTGGTGGCGTAGAAGATCTGGTGCTTCGTACCGCCCTCGGCGGCGGGGGCGTTGCTGGCCCAGTAGATGACGTAGGCGTTGCTCGCCGGGTCCCAGATGGCCTCCGGGGCCCAGGCGTTCTTGCCCTGGATGCTGGTCGCGACGTCGATGAGGCGCGGAGCTGACCAGTTCACCAGGTCGGAGGACTCCCACACCACCAGGTTGCGACTGCCGTTGTTGATCGCGTCGCCCCAGTTCTGGCCGCAGTCGATGCAGAGGTCCGTGGCGATGATCCAGTACTTGTCACCGGAGGGGGATCGCACGATGGAGGGGTCGCGCACGCCCTTGGTGCCGACCGTGCTCAGCAGGGTGGGCTCACCACCGTTGAGGTCGCTCCAGTGCAGCCCGTCCTTGCTGTGGGTGAAGTAGATCTGCTGCCCGCGCGACCCCTCTCCGATGAAGTGGACCATCAGGTACCCGGTGAAGGGGTCCAGCGCCTCGGCGCGCTGGCCAGAACCCCCACCGATCACCATCGCCAGCACCAGGGGCAGTGCTGCGAGCACCGCCAGACACCGGTTCCGCACTCGACGCAGGTGCGACGTCATGAAGCGTCTCCTCCAGTCTCCACGCGCTCCGTCGCGCGTGTGAGCGCTCACTCTCATCGATCTCCAAGTGAATGGCAAGCCCTGCCCCAGGCACGAAGTGCACTGCGGCAGCCCCAGCGGCACCTCTGGGAGCGCTCTCGCTGGTCACACGCCGAGATGGCCAGGGGTGAGAGCCCGCAGTCGGTCAGCACCACCGGCACCAGAGCTCGCCAGGTGGCTGAGGACGACGACGAGAGCACGGGTGCGCGCGACGGGGTCCTGCGCGGAGGTGGCCCCGTGCAGGGTCGAGGTCGGTCGCTTCCAGCGCGTCGTTGCCGGAGGGCGCCGATCAGCCGCTGGTCCGGCGGCGCGAGGACCCGTCCGGGCGAGAGCGCTGCGGCGGCCCACCGAACGCCTGGTCCACCCCGGCCTGCAGGTCGTCGCGCACGAGGTGCAGGTAGATCGACGTGGTCGTGATGCTGGAGTGCCCCAGGAGCTTCTGGACGACGGCGACGTCCACGCCCCGGCGCAGCAGGTGCGTCGCGTACGTGTGGCGCCACCGGTGCGGCAGGTGCGGCCCGGGAACAGCCGCGTCCTCGCCGTAGCGGACCACCATGCGCTTGAGACTCTGTCCGTCGGTGGCGCCGCGGAACCTGCCCTCGATGTTGGCGCGGGGGTTCGCGAAGAGCCGCTCAGACCCGGGCAGGTGCGGCCGCACCTCCGCCAGGTACCACTCCATGATCTCGACGTACGGGTGCGGCAGCGGGATGGTCCGCCGCTTGCGTCCCTTGCCGAGCACCGTCAGCTCGCGGTGGGGCAGGTCGAGGTCCTTGACCTTCGCGTCGACCAGCTCACCGCGGCGCACGCCGGTGTAGCGGAACGTCGCCATGACGGCGTAGTCGAACTGGCCCTTCTTGGTCCCGCCCTCCGCGCTGGCGCGGGCCGCGGCGAGGATCGCCTCGGCCTCAGTCGCGGAGTAGTCGCGGCGCGGCACCGGCCTCGCCCGTGGAGGACGCACCTGGTCGAGAGGCGACGGACCGTCGTAGCCGCGGTGCCGCAAGAACCGGTAGAAGGCGTGCACGGCGTACCAGCGCATCTGCAGCGTCGACTCCGCCATGCCGCGCTCGCGCTCGTGACGGAGGAAGGCGCTGAACCGCGCCGAGGTGATCTCGCCGAGGACGGCCCTCTCGGCCTCTTCCGGCGTGAGGAAGGAGAGCAGGAGCGAGAGGTAGGTCGTGTAGTTGCGGATCGTGGTGGGCTGGAGGCGCTCGTAGTCCAGCAGGTGTGCTGCGAAGTCGTCCACGGCTTCGGAGATGCTCATGGTCCGTACCTCGGGCGAGGGACGTCGTGGCCACAGGCAGCCGACGCGGGTCCATCCATGCAGATCAACGGCTCCTCCTTCTGCACCTCTGCCCGCGTGGTCACGGGGAGCACCGAGGATGCCGAGCGCCCGCGGCCTTCGCTCGCAGCCGGCTCCGCGCTGTGGATGAGCGCGCGTGGTGCGCCCCCTGTGGGCGGAGCCCGAGCGTCACCCGCTCAGCACCGCGCTCGCAGGCGCGTCAGGTACTGCCGGCGTGCGAGGTCGTCGCCGGCGACGTCGACCGCCACTGCGGCGAGGAGACCGGCTGTCCGGGCGTCCTGGAGGCACGTGGGTGGGTCCGTTCGAGCCGGGTCATCTCGCTCGTCTCGTCCTGGCCCCAGACCCGGGGACTCGTTCCGCTGCGTTCGGCGGAGCGAGCCGGCTCGCGGGCGAGCGTCAGGATGCGGCGCAGACCGCGGTCGCGCATCCCGTCACGGGGCAGGTGGACGACCTGCCCAGGCGTGACGCCCGGTCTCTGCCTGCAAGGAGAACCGCAGCGTCGAGCAGCGCCACCGGCTCGCCGATGGGTTGCAGGCCGGCCCGCACGACGATCCCGTCGCCACCGGGACTGTTGGCGATGTCGCCGAGCACGTCCGCCCTGTAGCCCAGGTCGTACCGGGCCCTGTCGCGCAGGAGCCGGTGTTCACCTGCCCCCGTCGTCGAACTACCCGAGGCCGCTGCTCGCCGCCGCGGGTTCGCGTCGGTCGGCAGCTCTCGGATCTCGCCTCCCGCACCAGCTCAACGCACTGGCACCTCACAGAACAGGGGGGGTTCCAGGGGGTAGCACCGAACAGAACAGGGGGGGTAGAGCACCTCCTGGCAACACAGAAGGGGGGAGGTAGGGCCGCCCACACCCATGGCCATCGTGCAAGAACATCTGGCTGATCGGTGGCACCACGGTCATCCCGACCTCCGTCGAGACCGCCATCAAGGGCGACGGCTACACCGTCAACCGCATCAACGGCTCCGACCGCTACGAGACCGCCAAGCT